>JACZXR010000192.1 GCA_022571535.1 Deltaproteobacteria bacterium
GCCTGCCTGCCCGCGCAGTAGCAGGCGGGCCCGCTCCGGTCACAGCCGAGGATTTCTGTCCGAACTGCCGGCAGGCCTCCCTCATTACACAGCAGGGATGTCTGCGCTGCGCAGAGTGCGGGTACAAGGAGTGCTGAGGAAAAAGCATCGTGACCCGACTCAGTAAAGACGAGATCAAACACGGTCGAGTGTGGAACGGTTACGATTATTCCCTCCAGGTATGGGTTGTAGACGGTGTCATCCAGGACTGCGGCCATCCAGAGGAAATGAAGGCAAAAGGGTGCTGCAACGCCTATAAACTGGCCGGAAAAAAGATCCTGGATATCACGGGAGCACAGAAAAGGGAGTGAAAGCAGACCATGGAAGCTCCCGACAGACACACCCAACACGAAGATCAGCGGCTCGTCGCCGAGCACCACTGCCACATAGTTGACCTCGCCGTAGGCGAGACGGCCAAAACGGGACGAGATACGGCGGTGATCATGATCATCCGAGCAAACGAGCCGATCGAGTTTAAAACATTAGCTCCAAACGACATCTCGGCCATCTACGGGGAAAACAGGTTCGAAAGGAGAAGGATCGAAAAGGGGCTAAGGAAAATAGCGTCAGGAGAAGTCCTCGTCGTAGTCGAGCGGGACGTCCCAAACTACGCCCGCTTCTACTTCATGCCCATAAGGGAAAATCTTCATTAAGGGGAAAACCTTGAGGACGCTTCTCGATAAAACCCTACGGATCGAGTCCTTAAAAGCACGGATCCTCATCACATGAACCAGTCGCCAAAATCCGGTATCCGCCCCGGGCTTCCGGTGCGGGATGCTAAGGCACAATCACATAAGAAAAGATCTCCCGTGTAGCCAGCTCCTCGAACCAACAGGACACGCGGCCTGCTGCCCACTTTCTAAGAAAGAAGAACTCAAGGCATGAACCTATCTGTCCCCAGGGTAGCCCGAAGGCTTAGAAGCAGGGCCACGCGCTGCAAAAAGAAACACCGGGCCCATGGAGAGAAGCTCCCCAAGGTCGGCAAGATCCTGAACGCCGAGTTTCCCGAGGGACTACAAATAAAGGGAGAGCACAAATTCAGCGAGATCGTGATTCTCGTGCGTATACTCGACAAGGTCCTCAGAGGGACAAACCTGCGATTCAAAAACGGCCGACAAAGAGTAAAGAACGAAAGAGTTCAAGACACCCTGGACGACCTCGGCGTCTTAAGCTTCACGTGGGCGGAACTGATCGAGAACAACGCAAAGAAGCCATCGAAGAGAATAAGCCTCCGGAAACTCAAAGAACTCAAGCGCCACAGATCCGAGAACAAACGCTAGCAAAGCGATGACCGATCTCAAACACTCCCCTGCAAGACCCCTCAGGAGGGGCATTCCCGGCACGTCGTACTACGTCGAAATCACCCCGGCGATGTTTACGGTCAAAGTGCGGGGATCCAGGCGACCGGGAGTCTCCCTAGCCCTTATGGAGCTCTTAGGCTGCCTGTCCGTGCCAGATAACGCCCCGGCGAAATTCCACGGAGACCCGATCGCCTACCTCCACTGGATCGCGAGCAAGGTGAGAAAAAAAAGAAAATGACCCTCCATCTCTCTGGTCACACAGGATGCCCGCAATGTGCGCGGAACTTGAGACTCATCGAGCACTGTCATACCTTCATCGACAAGGCGGCCATGGAGGGAATGCTCAGGAGCGAAGAAAGGGTGGCCGTTTTTGTTGAATTCGGAAAGAAAGCCGCCGGATTCCATGCGATCCCGATCAAAAGGCTCCTTGAGATGGAAAGCGACGAAGAACTAAAAGCCGCCTACCAGAAAAGCTCCGAAAGCCTGGGGCCGGGAGAGATCCTCGTTATCACGGCCTTCCTCAACGAAGAGCACTTCGGCGTCTACAAGCTCCTCCCGGGACTCCTCAACTAAAGACTGTCCAAATCTCTTAAAAGCCCGCATCACGGCGCACAGCCGCACAGCCGGAATTCACACTGAGAAAAAGGAAGCAAGAAATTCCCTCTTGAGATCAAGAAAGAGGAGGAACCGGTATGTCCACACTTGAGGAAAAATCCCCCGGACGCTACGTCATGAAGGACCTCTATCTCTTCGGCTACAGGAGAGACATCCTCCAAAAGAAGCTCGAAGACCTCCCAATCAAGATCCCGCTTAAAAAGATAAGGCCGGACACAGCGCTCCGAAGGGCCCTTAGCCTAAACCTCGACCAGAAAAACTATGGCTTCGAGGAATCCTCGGTCGAAAAAGTCAAAGAGAAGCCCGTCTACCTGATCCTCAGCCGCGAGTCTCTCAGGCAAGAGGAAGTGGATCCGATTGTCGGAAAGGCGCGCGTGGACGAGGGATGCATTCACGTCGAGACTTCCTATCCTGATATCCGGACATCCCTCGAAGACGGCTTCAGGTTTCACATGGAGACCGCCATCACCAGGGATCTCTCCATCGTGGTGACGAAGTACCTCGCTTCCTGCATGGGGATACCAGTGAGGCCCAAGAACGGGGAGATCTACTTCATCCTGGAGAGATACATCGCCGAGGTGCTCGAACTGATGAAGATGGTCGACAGCCTCGGGCAGGAAAGCACGATCCGCGTCTCCCCTGTGGTCGGGGACGAAGTCCAGAAGGTTGTGGAAAGAGCGCAGGATCACTTCCGCATCGCCGTGGTGACTCTCGATAAGCTCACACAGGAGATTTCCGACGAAACCCACACCAAGACCCTCCATACCAGGCTCAAAGACGCCAGGGACCTCCTTGAGCAGGCCCGCGCCTACGAGATCGGACTGGGCATGGAACTTGAGGAAGTCACCAAAAAGATCAAAGAGGCAGAAGATAAGATCACCGAACGGCTTATGGGAAAACAAACAAGGAGTGCAAGACCTGAGAATTCCCCCACCCACCTTGCAGCCAGCCAGGGACAGCTAGGCCTTATCTGAAGACAGCCGCTCCATAGCACAGAGCCAAGCATAACAGCCAGGGAAAGAAAATGGCGAACAAAGATAACATCGCCTTGGTCCATGTCCATGGACAGAAAGCGTGGCACGACGACGTAATATTGTTGGAAATCGGGCAGGCCTCACGGCCCTGCGCGACGCAGTGAACCGGGTACTAAACATCCCTAACGAAACAGCCTCCACGGAGGCCTTCGTATCAGATGGAGAGGGATTCGAGCTGGTCATCATCCACAACGACCAACCCTGGCAAAGCGATTCCTGGAGAAGAGCTGCGGTCCCCTACACGGAGGAGTACGCCAGGGAAAACCTGAGGAACACAGTCTGGCCGTGGGATCTAACAAATAGCCACAAGTAGAGGAAACCACCCCTCCACCCCAACCAACAATCCAGTCATTAAAAAGGAAAAAACTTATCGCAAGACCAGGGAGACAATCACCATGAGCAGGGTAAAGAGAGAATGCCGTACTTTAACCATCCGCTTTCACGCAACCGATGAAGAGCTTGCGGATATCCATACCCGGCTCGATGCCTTCGTGGACAGGCTGGTCTTCGACGATATGGGACTGCCCCCACGGGTCATCAACTTGATCCGCATGCTGAGAGGTCAGGTGGCCGTCTCAGCCGGCTTCATAAACCAGGAAGACTACGAGCTATCAGTCAAGGATTTCAAACTCGACTCGAACAGGACGGGCTGGTGAAAATACATGGGAGAACCAAAGATGCAGAAACTTGAAGAATTGAAAACCTACCTTAACTCTAACTTTGTCGAGATGGAGCACGCCATAAAGGCCGTGCTTTTGGGACTTACCGCAAGGGCGCATGTCTTCTTACTCGGACCTCCGGGGACAGCCAAAAGCCATCTGGCTGAGGTTGTCTGCGATGCCTTGGCGCTTAAGTCCTTCCGGCATCTCTTCACCGACGAGACCAAATTCAAGGACATCTTCGGCATCCAGAGCATCCAGGGGCTGAAAGAGGACAAAGATATCCTGATCACGGATGGGAAACTCCCCCAAGCTGAGATCGCATACCTGGACGAGATCTGGAAGGCCAACGCCAGCGTGGTAAACATGCTCCTCTGGGCCCTGAGGGACGGCATGTTTACCAATGGAGGACAGCGCGTAAGGATGCCCCTTGTGCTCGCCATCGGGTGTTCCAACGAAATCCCGGAAGATTCAAGCAGAAGAGCGATCTATGACAGGCTCCTTATCAGAGAGGAGGTAAAAGACATCGAGATGCCGGAGAACTTTCGAAAGGTACTCGACCGAAACGGGAACCCTCCACCCAAGGTGCCAAAGTGCGAGCTCGAGGATCTGTGGAAAGGCCAAGAACAAGTAAAAGTTCCAGCCAACATCAAAGACCTCATTATGGATCTCAGGGAGAAAATGCACGATGCCGGAGTGAGAAGCTCAAACCGCAGATGGTTTGACTCTATCGGAGTGCTCAAGGCCTCGGCTGCGCTTGAGGGACGAGACTCTGTGGAAAGCCAGGACCTTGAGGTCCTATCCTCCACCCTCTGGCACCAGCCGGAGGAAAAAGTCACCGTACGGCAGGTGATCCTCTCCATGACGGATCCAGGGCTCGCTAAGGTTCTCGAGCTCCTGGACGGCGCCAGAGAAGAACTGGAAAAACTCAGACAGGAAGGACAGCAGCTCACCCCGAGCGAGATGCTCCAGCGGGCCTCCCAGGCCGCCACTGAGGTAGCCGCGATCATCGAGGAGGCGGAAAAGACGGCGAGATCCAAAAGGGAAAAGGAAGCAGTCGAGAAAATCCGCGCCATACAGGGAAACATCATGCGGGATTTTCTGAAGCTAAAAATCTGACTTTCCCCAAACCAGCGACGATTGAGGGGAGGTTGATCTTCCAGGCCTTTTGAGGTACCTTATTCGGACCGGAGGAAGAAAGGCATGAAGATGCGAGAAGATATCCGTCCAATCACTTACCTCAAATCCCGTGCGGCCGATCTCCTTAAGCAGCTCAATGAGACCCGCAGGCCTGTGATCATTACCCAAAACGGGGAGCCCCGGGCCGTCCTGCAGGATCCGGAAAGCTACGAGCGCATGAAGAGCGCAATCGGGTTAATGAAGCTTCTTGCCCAGGGAGAGGAAGATCTGCGCCTGGGAAAGACCTATGAGCAGGACCAGGTATTCCGAAGATTGGCTGCACCGCTAGAGGCGTCAAAGGCTAAAGGTGCCAAGAAAGCCAAAGTATAAGATCCACTGGACACACACCTCCGACCGGGACCTGGAATCAATTGTTGAATTTATCGCCCGCGACGATACCGAGGCCGCCAGTCGGATTTTACAACGGATACTCAAAGCGGCCTCTGGACTCGGGACGATTCCCAGGAGGGGCAGAATCGTTCCCGAACTTGAGGAATTTAGTCTCCGAATCTACAGGGAGATCCTCTCACCGCCGTGGAGAATCATCTATAGGATATCCGGTTACGACGTTTTCGTGATGGCGGTAATAGACTCGCGGCGGA
>JACZXR010000193.1 GCA_022571535.1 Deltaproteobacteria bacterium
CGATGAGCATCAGACCGCGACAAATACCTGTTTCAAGCATGAATCAGTAACTCACCTTTAGTGTAGTTGCAGACCGACGATCAAAATGCCGGTAACTGATGTCCTTAGCTGCTCAACACCGGAAATGCCTCGATTATATTTTCGGATCGGGGTCAACTAATGAGTTCTTGGCTCTAGTCAGGAGAACATCCCCTGGCAAGTGTGAAATCAAGTTATATCGAACACGAGGTTTGAATCCCCGTGTTCGACAAAAGGGGAGAGCTTCCGCTTCTCCCCTTTGGAAACCCCATCGGCTTTGTGCCCGCCTCAAGAGGCGGGGTTTACATTGAATCAAATAATGACTCCTTGATTGTCATACCGACAGCGGAGGACTTATAGGGGTTAGGCAGCGCCGTGTGACACCATCAATTCGAGGAATCTTTCCTGAAGGTCAACATGATATTTTCATCTATCCATTCGATACACTGAAGGTCTCGAGCATTTCGATGGAGTTCTTCCCGAAAGAGCGTCAAGGCTTCAGCAAACTCACCTTCACGGTACAGCAAGAACGTGGAGTAATGTTTGTTCCGAGCCTGATTCATCAGGTGGTCCAGTGAGGCAACCCTCCTATACTTGAAAAAGGCGATCTCGCTCAAGCCAAGCCCTTCGACTCGATCCATCCAACCCTCAAAATGACTCATTTGGAAGAGTCGACTCTCCTTCTCGTTGAAGCCAGGAAAGAATCGACCCCAGACGTTCCGAGCATTCTGACTTCTCAAGCGGGTATAAATAAATACATAGCCGCCTTCCTTCACGCTCCTTGAAACTTGCTGAAGGAAAATCACCGGATCGAAATGATGGATGGCATTGAATGTCATGACAAAATCGAGCGAATTCTGAGGGAGTGGCATAGCCGATGCATCCATTCGCCGCGTACAAATGTTCTTGTGGCCATGGCCCTCAAGTAATCTGGCGGTCTCTTCCAACATCGCTTCATTAACATCCGCGCAAATGAGCGAAAGCCCGGGTAAGGCCTCTAACAAAAGCAGATCATAACGCCCGCCGCCGCATCCGATATCGGCCCCGCTGATAGTCGTCTTGTCGCGAAGCTTCTCCTGAATGTACCGCACAGGATCGAGATCCGTCGTACGCAAATCGTTGTACGATCGTGAGATATTAGTAAAATGCTCGTCTAGCCGGACCACGGTTTACCGTCCTATGAACTGCCCAACTATCAAGTGAGTTGCGACGACGCTGGCAAATTCCAGCGGACCATTTCTTCTGGCACCCACGCTCGGTCTGGACATATTTCCAGGCGGTTTACATTATTTTCAACATACTATTCAAGCTTTTTCTTACGGAAAATTACTGCCGCTCTGGCAGCCAATCCCCTCAGTAAAAAATTGCTAAGAGAGTCTCGGCCCCCTCTTGAGGACAGAGATAGAGCAGTTGTAATTGACTATGTCACTTTTGGTTGTCAGGTTGACTTTATACCCTGCACTCGGACATTTTTCTCGTAAAATAGTAATCCGTGGCCAGCCGGGCCTCAGCGACCCGGACCAAACCTATACGACGCTCGTCAAAATGCTCCTGCCAACTGGACTGCACGGCGTGGTTTTGTGTGGGCTCTTTGCTTCTCTGATGAGCTCTGTCGATTCGATTTATAATTCACTTTCCACAATCTGGTCCATTGATATTTACAAACGGCACCTGAACCCAAATGCTACCGACGCTGAAATCGTTCGCATGGGAAAGCGAGCAGTCCTGGGAACACTCTGCACCGGCCTCCTGTTCGGATTCTTTTTCATCTATGCAAAATTTCAGAACCCGGACTTCCCATTGACCCATTGGTTCAATGATATGTCGTACTACGTTAAAAATGGATTCGTGGTTATGATCCTTGCTGCGGTTTTCCTCAAGGCGCCGGCCCATCGCCTCGTGCTCTGGACCATGATCGGAAGCATCCCGCTGACCGTGGGATTAAAATTCCTTTATCCGGGTCTAGCGTATATGAACCGCTCGGCCGTCGCGATCCTCATGAGCTTCGCCATCATCGCCGTCCCCACGATCCTGAAGAAGGGATGGCGCATGCGATTGGAAGAGATCTTCTCTTCATCGAATCCGACCGTGGGATGGTGCGGGTTGGGACTCTTTGCCTCGCTCGTGCTTATCCATATCGTTTTGCACTGAGCTGAGGGGCAGTCCCCCTCGGCTTCCTCCAAGCCCATACTTTTCGCAACAGAACTGTAATGCGACAAGCAAGAATGCGGTGGGGGTGCATGCGAGCAACTAGGGCAATGGTCCTCCGAGACGCTTTCGCAAGGCGTCGATGTCGGGTGGGATAGGACGTAGGTCGTCGTCGGACAGTCGAACAACGGAAGGCTGCTTGAGGCCATGCCCAGTTATATTACAGACCACCATGTCGTCTTTACCGATCACATTCTGGGTTCGCAGCTTTCTCGCGGCAGCGACCGAAATGGCACCTGCAGGCTCAGCAAAGACCCCCGCGAGCTTTGCAAGGAGAGATTGAGCCTCGAGGATCTCATCATCGCCAAGGGCCACTGCAGTTCCCTTCGAACCCCGGATCGCCTCCAGCGCCCGCCAACCCATGGATTTAGGATTTCCGATCTTGATGCTTTCAGCAACTGTCTCCTTGACCACAACGGGCTCGATATCGGAAAGTCCCTTTTCAAAAGCGGCGACAATGGGGGCGGCCGCCTCGCTCTGCGCCGCGACAAGCTTCGGCAAGCGGTGGGCCCACCCCAGGCTCAAGAGTTCATTGTACCCCTTCCACATGGCATAGAGACCTGTTCCGCCGGCCGTCGGATGGATGATCCAATTCGGGATATGATCCTCCAGCTGGTCAAATAGCTCATAGGCATAGGACTTCTTCCCTTCGTCCCGGTAAGGATTGGTCGAGCGGCAGTCGTACCAGCCGAATTCTTGAACTGCTGCGCTGTAGAGCCCGGCGATGTCGTTGTCATAGTCACCATCAACCAAGACTACCGTCGCACCATAGGCCCGGGCCTGGGCCACCTTCGAAGGGTCGGTCTCCCTGGGAACCATGACGACGCTCTTCAAGCCGGCGGCGGCCGAATAGGCCGCCACGGAGGCCGCAGCGTTTCCTGTCGAGACCACAGCGGCAGTCTTGAAGCCCAGCTCTCTAGCCTTGGAGAGTCCGACAGAATTGCTACGGTCCTTAAGGGAACCCGTGGGAAGGACCGTGTCGTTTTTGAGGTAGAGACGGGTAAAACCCAGCTCCTGTGAAAGCAGTTTCGGCTTAAGCAGAGGGGTGTAGCCTTCGCCCAGCGAAACAATCGCCAAACGGTCCTGAATCGGAAAAAACTCGAACCAGCGCCAGATCGTCCGGTCCGTTCTCTTTCGGATGTCGAGCAGGTGAGACCTGGTGAGGTGGCCAATCTCGATAATGGCTTCTAAAAGAACTTTACACGAGGTGCATTGGAACGTGGTTTTGGACGGGGACTCCCACCCACATTTCGGGCAACGCAACGCTCTTAAAATGCCCATCGAGTTACCCCCCTCCGGCAGTCGATAGTCTTCCCTTGCCGCCTTCGCATCCTGTTACCCCACGTATCGAGAGACCTCGATAAGGTTCTCATCCGGATCTCGGAAATAAACAGACATAATGGTGCCGCTCGCCCCGGCCCGCTCGACAGGGCCTTGCTCTATAGTTACCCCTACGCTCCTCAAATGCGCTACGACTTCCTCTATCGAATTTTCGACGATAAGGCATACATCCACGGCCCCTGGCGAGGCGCTCTTCGCCCTGAGTTTTAACTCCTTACCCTTTTCATGAAGATTGAACTTTTGCTTCCCAAATATAAGGGCGCGCCGATTCTCCCCAAAGGTCAAAACTTCCATCCCCAAAGCTTGAGAGTAGAACTTGCAGGTTTTTTCAATATCCACGACCGTCAGCACGAGGTGATCAATCCGGTCAATCCTCATGGCCTTTTTTCCGATCCCCTTTAAGAGGTCCTGCGCTCAATCTCACGCAGGGACCTGTCCAGCTCCCCTTCTAGTTCACTGACGTCGAAGCCAACGAGACGAGCGCCATCGAGAATAGCGATACAACTCATCACCAGATTCAAACATTCTTTGGCCACAGGGTCCTCCCGATGGTCATAGAGATAATGGTCGACGCGCTGTTTGAGCGTATGGAAATCTCTTAGACAAACCACTGAAGGGAGATCTTGCAAAGGGCCCGTGTGTACAGCCGAAGGAGAAAAAGCCACCCCACCTGGATCCACAAGGACAATTTGGTTCCCGGACTCAAAGAGAAAAACCAGATAGAGTTCTCCTGTTTCAGCGTGCACCTTCTCTTCGAACGCCTCGAATTCACTCCACGGAAATCGAACACTCAAACCCGAGGCCACATCTAGGAGAGTGGAACTCTCCTCGTCGTAGAGGACGGCGTGACGGTGTCTCTGGACCCACTCCGCCATCTTGGCTCTGGTCTGGTCGGCGAAAGGAATCATTCGCTGGAAAGGTTGTCCCAAAAAAGTTCTGCCGGGTGTCTTGCCTTCCGGTCGGTCAGGTGCTCGATCTGCTGGCGGCACGAGATCCCCGAGGCGACAATTTCCACGGCCGCTTCGGCCGCCTGGACTGCGGGCACCAGCCGGCGACTAGCAATTGCCAGCGACAGGTCGTAATGCTCCTTCTCAAACCCGAAGGAGCCTGCCATGCCGCAGCAGCCGGAATCCACCTCGGTCACCTCGAAACCGGCCCAGCGCAACATGGCAACTGTAGGCGCCGTTCCCACCAGTGCCTTCTGATGACAGTGGCCGTGAAGGAGTGCCCTTCGGCCGTTTTCCTTGAAGTTAAAGCTCAAGCGACTCGACTCGCGCTCGCGCAGAAGAAACTCCTCCAGGAGAAAACTCTGGCTTGCCACAAGCTTTGCGGCTTCGCTGCGCAGAAGATCAGGATATTCGTCCCTGAGCGTCAATAAACACGAGGGCTCCAGGCCAACAATGGAAATCCCCCTCGCCGCGTAGGGCGAAAGACGCTCTACATTCCAGGCGGCGTTTTCCCTGGCCTCTCGGAGCATCCCCTTCGAGATAAGAGGACGCCCGCAGCACTTTTTGTCACCCAGGATCACCCGATAGCCCGCATGTTCCAAAAGGCGAGTTGCGGCAATCGCAACGGACGGCGTGTTGTAATTATTGAAGGTGTCGTGGAAGAGAATGACAAATCCTCTCGATCCAGTCCCTCCAGACGAGCGTCGACCGAACCAATTCTCAAAACTCTTTCGTGCGAAAGTCGGTAAGGGGCGCCTTTTGTCAATTCCACCCAGGTGTTCCAGGAGCCAACGATGAGGTCGAGAGTTTACCAGCCAGTTTGAGAGCGGGGCCAGGCGCGACCCCCAGCGGTTGATCGTTTCAATCCTGCCAAAGAGCCGATTTCGGAGTGGGAGGCCATTCACATGATAGT
>JACZXR010000194.1 GCA_022571535.1 Deltaproteobacteria bacterium
CTTACAACTTTTTTATCAATTGAAACCCATACTCGATTTCTCTTTAGCGCAAATGAAATTGTCTGAACTTTTTTTCTTTCTTCCCACTCAAACTCTACTGGACCAAGTTTTTTGTCAAAAAATGCTTCCATATCAGTTTTGATAGCAATGTGGGAAAATTGGTATCGTGTGTCCTTTGCATCAAGTAATGGCTTAAGATCCGGCCTTCTGTAATGGGCCAAAAGTTCTCCTCCATTTCCAATTACAGCTACAAATCTAATGTATTGGCTAATCTTTGCAATAGCTCTGCAGATTTCTTGATTGTATTTTTTTATCAATTTGAGTTATGTAACAAAATATTCTATTTTAATGATTATGGAGTTTTGATTATTATTATCAGAATTTTTTATAGTAATATACCTAATTTCGTTACTTAATTTTCACCACATATCTAAGTAATTGATCTAATTGGACATTTAATTTCTCAAAGGCTACGGCTTTTCTGTTAAAGTCAAAGATTCAAAGATTGTTTTAAAAAATTAGGATGGATGTCATTGTATTGTAGAAAAGGTTGAAAAATGTCATAACGATTTAATATATTAAATAAATATCAAAAAAATCATGTTCAATCCAAAACTTTATGTTAAAAATTCATCACTATACTCAAAAATGAAGTTTATGATTGGTGAAGTAGACTTTGGGAAAGTTTGGCAAGAAAAACCACTTGATTGGTATTATGATCTATGGAACAAATTACCTTTACTTCACAAAAATTTTCAAGAATATTTTCAAGAAAGAACATACGACATTAAGACTGTATTAGATTTAGGTTGTGGTGCAGCCTATTATCCATTTAAATTTCCAGAAATGTTCAAAGGAAAAAAATATGTTGGAACTGATATTTCTGAGCCAGTAATAGAGTACTGTAAAAAAAATTCTCTATTTGATTTTTTTGCGGGTGATTTTTTAAAGATGGATCTTAAAAATGAGTTTTTGAAGAGAAACCTCCCTACAAAGTATGATTTAGTTTATGCTCATGGAGTAATTGATTGTGTATACGACATTGAACTTTTCCTAAATGTATTATTGAAATGTTGTAAAAAATATGCGTATATTCATTCATGCCGTGGGTACCATCCAGAACTTGAACATCCCGATGCCCAAAATATTGCAGTAGCCACAGTCCTCGGGCTGCCCGCATACCGGAATTTTCTTCGTAAAAAACGACTCTACTTTCACGGCTAACACCGCGTAATTCGAAGACATGACACATCATAGACATAAAAGCCTTGAGAGGGGCAGAGCTGGTGTCCATGAGGCTGATGCCGTAAAGATCAAAGTGGATCGCTCCGGGAATATGTCCGCGAGCAAATTGCTCTGCGGGACGGGTGTCGATGAGGCATAGGTGTGGATTTCCCAGGATTTTCTCCAGCGCCTCCGGGGTTGTGAGCAGCTCTGGGCGGGTGTATCCTCCGTGATCCATAGGAAATTGTATAGCACTACTTCGATCCGGTCTCAATCCGTACTGGAACGAGGATGTGTGCTGTCTGTGACTCAAGGTGAATTGTTCAGACCCTACTTGCAAGGACCTCTCATGATTCGTCGTCCGTGGATTGTCCTTGGCTTGATCTCCGCTCTCCTTCTGGCCTCCTCTTTCCGATACCGGGTCGTGCTCCCGGGTAGAAACATCTCGTTTCCCCAAGACCACTTTTCCCACCCAGAATTCAAGACCGAATGGTGGTATTACACCGGCCATTTAAAGACCGATGGGGGAAGGAGTTTTGGCTACCAGGTGACTTTTTTCCGCTATGGTTTACGGGATCGGCAGAGAGACGAGAAGACCTCTCCCCCACTTTTCACCGATCTTTACATGGCCCATTTTGCGTTATCCGATAAGGGAAAAAGAAGATTTTTCTTTCGGGACAGGGCAAATCGGGGGTATCGAGGAAGGGCAGGTGCTCTGGCCCATCGTTATCTCGTCTGGAACGAGGACTGGAAAGTTGAGGGGAGGGGGGAGAGCCATGTCATTTACGTGCAAGACCGGGATAGGATCTTGAAGTTACGCCTGACGCCGCTCAAACCACCGGTACTGCATGGCCAGATGGGTTTTAGCCGCAAGGGGGAGGGGCGAGGTAGAGCCTCTTACTACTATTCCCTGACCCGTCTTCAGACAGAAGGAGTATTGGAGATCGGAGGGCAAAAGGAAGCAGTTCATGGCCTGAGCTGGATGGACCACGAGTTTGGTAGTGACCAGTTGGGAGAGGACCAGGTGGGTTGGGATTGGTTTAGTGTTCAGCTGGAGAACAACACGGAGATCATGCTGTATCTGATTCGACGGCAGGATGGCTCTGTGGCTCCATCCTCCAGTGGCACACTGGTTTATCAAGATGGGACAGCGCGGCATCTCACCTTAAAGGAGTTTCGTGTAGAGAACCTTGAGAGGTGGGAAAGTCCTAAAAGTGGGGGCATCTATCCAATGCACTGGAAAATTTCGATCCCGGCTGAAGGGGTTGACCTGGAGATCACTCCGTTCTTTCCCCAACAGGAGTTGGACACGCGAAAGAGCACACGAGTTACTTACTGGGAGGGATCCGTGAAGGTTAGAGGGACCTACCGAAAAAGGCCGATCCAGGGTCTGGGTTATGTGGAGATGACCGGCTATGTGGAGAGGTTGAGACTTAGCCGGCGAGGACACGGGGATCCTCTTTACGATCCTGCGGCAGCCCGCCTTCGAGGACCCCAAGCGAATATCTCGGGCTACAGGTGAGGACCAGACCAGCAACGCCGCTGCACGGTGTCAGTGGGAATCTGATCTCACCAGAGGGGAATCGGCGTCAGCGGGGGTGACGAGAGGTGCCGGCCCACCCGGTCTCGGACAGGTCGATGATGACCCCATCGGGC
This sequence comes from Deltaproteobacteria bacterium, assembly GCA_022571535.1. Lineage (GTDB taxonomy): Bacteria > Desulfobacterota > Binatia > UBA9968 > CAXXLF01 > JACZXR01. The sequence continues at coordinate 2,881 of JACZXR010000194.1, forward strand.
CCACCAAACTTGACTTCGACATTGACGTGATGTGATTGACCCATCCCGACACCGAGGGCGCTGTTGATATCGTCCCTTTGTTGGACATTAAAGGCTGCCATATGCTTAGCGGTCTCATCCAAGCTCTCGACCTCGAAGCCGATGTGATGAAGTCCGCTAACTTCCTTGCCATTTTCAATCCCGGCGACCTGGTCATTCTTGAATTTGAGAATGGCGAAGTTGATGTCGCCGTCGCTTAAGTGATAACCAGTAGCACCTCGGCTGTTTATCTTGGCGATCTCTTTTAGCCCAAGAACATCAATATAGAATTTGGCGGTTTTGTCCGGGTCCTGGGTCGCGATCGCAATGTGTTTAATCTTCGCCATGGTATTGCCCCCTTGCCATGTATTCATTAATATTTTAGGCGGCAATGATCCTATCAACTTGCCATGAGGATTGCTACTCTTATGTGTTGCTCCAGTAAAGGCGTTCTTGTACTCCTCACTCTTTTCCTTGATTTGAGGTAGGAATCCTATCGGGAATTTCATATCCATGATGACTCTTGAGGGAAAAGTAAGGGATACCATCCGAAAATACGAGATGTTTTCGTGCGGCGACGGCGTCTTGTTGGGCGTCTCGGGAGGACCCGATTCTATGGCGCTGCTCACCCTGATGTCCAGATTGCGAGAGGAATATGGTCTGCGCCTAGCGCTGGCTCACTTAGTGCATGGGGTCCGCGGTGAAGAGGGCAGAAAAGATGCACAGTTCGTCGCCGAGATGGCAGAGAAGTTAGGCATTCCGATTCATCTTAAAGAGGTGGACCTGCCGCGTATGAAATCAGAAGGTGGAACAGGTAACCTTGAGGCAATGGGTCGGAAAGAGCGATACGGTTTTTTTGCTTGTGTGGCCGGGAAGTTCGGGCTCAATAAAGTCGCTACTGGGCACAATAGAGATGATCAGGCGGAAACTCTACTCATGTGGCTTCTGCGAGGGAGCGGGAGGAAGGGGTTGGGCGGCATGCCTCCGGTTCGCAAGCTGACCTCTCGTGATCCAGGTAAAGTGTCGCCATGGCTTGTCCGACCGCTTATCGAGGCGTCGAGGCAGGAGATCATGGATTATCTTACGGAGCATGGTCTTGAGTACCGAACAGATCAGACCAACCTGGACATCCGTCCCCTACGGAACTGGATCCGCCACCGCCTGCTTCCCCTGATCAGAGAGAGGACCGATAGCAGAGTGAGTGAGAGAATGGCCCGTTTGGCAGAGATCTTACGCGATGAAGAGAGAGTCCTGGATCGAATTACCTGGAGCGGTCTTGAGCGACTCGGGCGCGAGTCAACTTTCATGTGTGAGGATCTTTTGCAAGAGGACAGGGCCGTGCAGCGCAGGCTAGTTCGTGCCTGGCTTGAATCCAACGCGGGGTGCCTGCGTGGTGTCACGTTTGATCACGTTGAGGCGGTCCTGCACATCGTAACTCAGAATTCACCTCATGGGCGCATTTCTCTCCCTGGGGGGTGGGAACTGGTCAGGCAGTATGAGGCCGTTCGCCTCGTGAAAAGGAAGTCCGGAAGAGGGGAGGCGGTTCGCTACAGTTATGTCCTTCCGCGCGAAGGAGAATTGGTTATTCCTGAGGCGGGGGTGAAGCTTCAAAACTCTAGGTGTTCATTCTCCGACCTCCAACGGCCAAGAGATAATCTTGAGGCCCTTTTTGATTTGGTCTGCCTCCCACAAGCTCTCACGGTACGTAATTTCCGTCCCGGAGACCGGTTCCAACCCTTGGGGATGTGTGGGCACAAGAAGGTCAAAGATCTATTTATCGAAAAAAAGGTTCCCCTCCCTGTGCGGCGTACCCTCCCCCTGGTCTTGAGAGGAGAAGAGATCTTGTGGATACCGCAGTACGGGAGGAGCGATGTCGCTAAGACAGGGTCTCAGACCAGAGAGGTCCTGAAGGTAAGGCTTACGTTCCTAAACGTATGAATTGTCCTGTAGTTATTGAACTAAGCCTTTGTGTGTGTTAGATTTTCTAGTAGTTTTTGGCTAGTTGGGGGATTTTTTGAACCAGACATCTAAAAATCTGGCCTTGTGGCTGGTTTTGGGGCTGATGTTTCTCCTGCTCTTTACTGTCTTTACCAGGCAGCACGAGGGGGAACCTGAAATCGTCTTCAGTGAGTTTTGGGCGGCCGTCGAAAAGGGAGATATCCTGGAGGTCACCATTCAGGGGCAGAATGTCCAAGGGAAGTTTCAAAACGGGGAGTCGTTTACAACCTATGTCCCTTATGACCCTGACTTGGTCAAGACACTGCGGGAAAAGAAGGTCAGGATCTCAGCGAAGCCTGCAGAGGAATCTCCCTGGTACATCGTGCTGCTTGTGAACTGGGCTCCCATGCTTTTATTGGTCGGCGTGTGGATCTTTTTTATGCGCCAAATGCAAGTGGGAGGCGGAAAGGCAATGTCCTTTGGTAAGAGCCGTGCCCGGCTCCTCAATGAAAACCAGTCTAAGATTACATTTAATGATGTGGCAGGCGTGGAGGAGGCGAAGGAGGAGCTCCAAGAGATTATTGCCTTT
>JACZXR010000195.1 GCA_022571535.1 Deltaproteobacteria bacterium
ACCTAGCGCCGCCTGGACAAAGCTGATAGGGACCTCGCAGATGATCTCCAACCCATCACGAATAAAAATGGGATGCTCTTGGACTCTCATGACTACGTAGAGATCTCCTGGGGGCCCGCCTAAAATTCCACCTTCACCCTCACCTCTGATCTTGAGTCGAGAACCGCTATCCACCCCTCCGGGGATCTTTACACTCAGCGCGTGAAGCTTTCGGACCCGCCCGGAACCATGACAGACAGAACAGGGGTCCGGATTAATGGCTCCCTGCCCATGACAGTGGCTGCAGGTCCTGGAGACACTGAAGAAGCCTTGCTGGAAACTGACCTGCCCCCTCCCGCGGCAGGTCGCGCAGGTCCTAGGTGAGGAGCCGGGCCTGGAGCCGGACCCGTGGCAGGTATCACAGGATCTGTGCTGGGGGACTTTGATCTTTTTTTCTGTTCCGGAAGCTGCTTCCTCGAAACTGATATCCAGGTTATAACGCAAATCCTCCCCACGCTGCGCTTGGCTCCTGCGCCTGCTTGTAGTAGTGCCGAAGAACTCGCCGAAGATATCTCCAAAGATATCTTCGAAGCCAGAGTTAAAATCAAATCCGCTACTGAACGGTCCCCCGTCACCAAAGGCAGCATGGCCAAACCGATCGTACTGGGCTCTTTTCCCTGGGTCCGAAAGAATTTGATAGGCCTCCGAGACCTGTTTAAATTTCTCCTCGGCCTGCTTGTCTCCCGGATTCCGATCGGGATGATGCTTTAACGCCAGCTTCCGGTAGGCTTTCTTGAGTTCCTCCTCACCGGCGCTACGACCCACACCTAGCAGCTCGTAATAATCACTCTTCCCGTTCAATCATCAATCCCCTTCGAAAATCACCCCGTCTATAACTAAAAAGCCCCTCTCCTCAAATGCAGGGGGAGTAGGGGCTTTCATCGGTTATAAAAGATGATTCTTCTTTTCCCCTTTTCTAATCCTTGACCTCCTCGAAGTCGGCATCCACCACATCCTCTTTTTTCTTTGAATCGTCACCTGTTGTTTTGCCCTCCTCTGGTTGGGAGGATGGCTGCTGTTGTTGCTGTTGAGATGTTTTGGCGTATATCGCCTCGGCGAGTTTATGGGAGGAGCGGCTTAACTCATCGGCGACGGAACGGACCGTCTGAGTATCCTGACTCTCCATGACCTTCTTGGCCTTCTCAAGCGCTGTCTCGATCTCTGCCTTGACGGCTGAGTCCAACTCTCCCCCGTAATCCTTAAGAGATTTTTCGGTGGAATAGACGAGAGAGTCTAGATGGTTTCGGGCCTCTACCGTCTCTTTACGTTTTTTGTCCTCTTCGGCGTGGGTCTCAGCATCCCTGACCATCTGCTTGATCTCATCTTCGGTTAGGCCGCTCGACGCAGTAATTTTGATCGACTGCTCTTTCCCTGTTCCCAGGTCCTTTGCCGAAACGTGAACGATTCCGTTGGCATCAATATCGAAGGTTACATCAACCTGAGGTATTCCCCTGGGTGCGGGAGGTATCCCTACCAGATCGAATTGGCCCAGCAGCTTGTTGCCTGCTGCCATCTCTCTTTCTCCCTGGAGGACGCGAATCGAGACGGCTGACTGGTTGTCCTGTGCCGTAGAAAAGACCTGGCTCTTCCGTGTTGGGATAGTCGTGTTGCGTTCTATCAGTTTGGTAGAAACTGCACCCAGCGTTTCGATCCCGAGAGTGAGAGGGGTCACGTCGAGGAGAAGGACATCTTTGACTTCCCCTTTTAGCACTGCCGCCTGGATGGCCGCACCCATGGCCACCACCTCGTCCGGGTTGACACCCTTGTTCGGATCCTTACCAAAGATCCGCTTGACCCTTTCTTGGACCGCAGGCATCCGGGTCATTCCTCCGACCAAGATGACCTCGTTGATGTCGGCAGGGGCTAGACCGGAGTCCGTAATGGCTTGCCTGCAGGGACCCTCTGTCTGGTCGAGCAGGTCCGCGCATAGTGCCTCCAGTTTGGAGCGGGTGAGCTTGATATTAAGGTGCTTCGGCCCGTGCTGATCAGCGGTTATAAATGGCAGGTTAATATCCGTTTCCATGGCGGTGGAGAGCTCGCACTTGGCCTTCTCCGCCGCCTCCTTCAAACGCTGCAACGCCATCCGGTCGTTGCGCAAATCTATGCCTTGATCTTTTTTAAACTCGTTTGCTAAATACTCGATCACCCTCTGATCGAAATCCTCCCCTCCTAGGAAGGTATCCCCGTTGGTTGCCTTCACCTCAAATACCCCATCCCCCAGTTCCAGAATGGAAATATCAAAGGTGCCCCCACCCAGATCGAACACGGCAATCTTTTCGTCCTTCTTTTTGTCTAGTCCGTAAGCCAGGGAGGCCGCCGTGGGTTCATTGATAATCCTGAGGATGTTTAGCCCGGCAATCCGCCCCGAGTCCTTGGTTGCCTGTCTTTGGCTGTCGTTAAAATAGGCTGGCACTGTGATCACCGCCTCAGTTACCTTTTCCCCCAAGTAATCCTCTGCCGTTTGCTTCATCTTCTGAAGTATGAAGCCGGAGATTTCTGCTGGGCTGTACTGCTTCCCCTTAGCTTCCACCCAGCCATCACCGTTGTCCGAAGAGACGATTTTATACGGAAGGATCTTCATGGCCTTCTGGACCATGGCATCGTCGTATCGTCTGCCAATGAGTCTCTTGACAGCGGAGATGGTGTTCTCCGGATTCGTGATTGCTTGTCTCTTGGCTATCTGCCCTACTAATCGCTCCCCGCTATCAGAGAACGCGGCAACGGAAGGGGTGGTCCGACCACCCTCAGAGTTGGTAAGAACGGTAGGGTCGCCCCCCTCCATAATCGCGACGCAAGAATTGGTGGTCCCTAAATCAATTCCAATAACCTTTGCCATTGTTTGGTCTCCTCAAACTCTGAATCCTGAAAATAACATTCTGGATACAGAATTTATGATATTTAATCATCCCCCTCCTCTTTTTCAACCCCCCCTTGTTCCTCCTCTTTCTTTTTTGTTTCCGGTGGCTTAGCCACACTCACCAGTGACGGGCGAAGGAGACGGTCGAATAGGAGGTATCCTTTGTGGAGCTCTTGCACAACGGTGTTTGCTTCATGATCCTCGCTTTCCACCTTGGCAAAGGCCTCGTGTTTTTGCGGGTCAAATGGCTCTCCCTTGGCGGATATCTGCGTGACCCCATGATTTTGGAGAACCTCGAGTAGGGACTTGAGGACCATCTCTATCCCTTCAAGGAGCGGCTTTCCATCCCCCCCTCCCAACGCATGCTCAACCGCCCGTTCAAGATTATCCAATATTGGCAGTAGATCCCTGATTAAGCTCTCATTGCCATATCTGACGGTCTCCTCTCTCTCCCGCACCATTCGTTTTTTGAAGTTTTCCAGCTCTGCCGACTGTCTGAGAAAGCGGTCATAGTTTTCCTTCGCTTCAAGCTCTTTAGCCTCTAGTGCTTGGCGGAGCTTGTCCACTTCTGAGAGAGAGGGCTCACCTCTCTCCTCTTGATCAGGAGACGTCTTTGCCCGTTCTTCCTCCTCAGGATGCTCGCTATCTTTCCTGTCTTTCTCGTCCATCTCGCACTATTACATCTTAGTATCGAATCGGCGGAATTTAATCATCGCCCGCTTGCTTGTCAAGGCAAGGCATTTCAGAACTTATTGATTTTCAAAGAGTTTGCGACTCCGAGCGTGGAATGTTAATAGTCGTAAGAGAGGGATGGTTGGAACATGCGCGTGCTTTCTGTTACCCCGGCCATCGTTTTACGCTCTAGGTCCTTTGGGGAGTCTGATAAGATTGTTTCCTTTCTTACTCGGGACCACGGAAAGGTTACCGGAATTGCCAAGGGTGCTAAGAGGTCGCGTAAAAGGTTTGTCAACACTCTGGAGCCGTTCTGCTTGGTCAACCTTCACTTTCAAGAACGCCCCCACAGCTCCCTGGTCTTTATTCATGCCTGTGACTGGATTTTGTTTTTTAAAGACATCACGATGAATCTAGAAAAGATCGCTCACGCCTCTTACCTCCTGGAAATCACAGATGAGCTAACCCGAGAGCGTGAAGACAACCGTTTAATCTTTGAACACCTAAAACAGGGACTGGTCGCCATAGAGAAAAACCAACCTTCGCTTTCGGTGCTTGCGATATTTGGGATGAAGCTGCTAAGGCTTTCCGGTTACCAGCCGATGCTCGACTGCTGCCGGAGATGTGGGAAAACTCAGCCGGGATTAAACGCTGGGCTTAGGGATGAGGATCCTGAGGTGGCGAAGTCGAAATCCAGCGGTGGATGGCGCTTCGGCCTGCGTGATGGCGGCATCCTTTGTGAAGCCTGTGCTGAATTCAGGAAAGAGACCTTTTCCTTGTCTCTGGAGGTCCTCCAAGTGTTGACTCGGCTTCAGGGTGTAGACTCGGTCGCGACCTCCTCGCTCAACCTACCACTTTCTGCTCTCAAGGAGAGCTTTACCATCTTATCCCGCTTTATCGAGTTCCAAATCAATAAGGAGTTAAGATCGGCTCCTTTTCTCGATGCCTTTTGCACTCCTTAATATTTATTCAGGTCTATTGGTTTGAGAGAACCAGATTTTTCACGAGCATGGGCAACAGTTTCTTCTAGATCTAATGACCTTCAAAAGGCAAGATGGGAAAGATTGCTAATCTTTATAAACAAAGGGGATTTATTATCCTTTCCAGTGTTTTCTACGGTGGGCCAGTAAATTGTTGGGATTACAAACCTGGGGGGGGCGGATTTGAAACGCATCATCCTTTCCAACCTCGTGGGACAAAACGGGAATTGTATTAAAAAACCTGAAGGGAAAAGGAGAAATGGGTAAGATTAAAAGGAACGTTTATTTTTTTGGTGGCGGGAAGGCTGAGGGGAAGGCAGCCATGAGAAATTTTCTTGGAGGGAAGGGCGCCGGGCTCCATGAAATGACACGGATGGGGGTGCCGGTTCCGCCTGGTTTTACGATCGTAACGGACGTATGCGGCTATTACTACTCGCACGGACACCGGTATCCTAAAGGTCTGGAGAGAGAAGCCACGGGTGCGCTTCGTCGGGTAGAGAAATTAATGGGAAAGAGGTTCGGTGATCCGAAGAACCCTCTGTTGGTGTCGGTTCGATCAGGGGCCCGCGAGTCCATGCCTGGAATGATGGACACAATTCTGAACCTGGGTCTCAATGATCAAACCGTTCAGGGCCTGATCGCCCGCACTCGGAACCCCCGTTTTGCCTTTGATTCTTATCGCCGCTTTGTACAGATGTACGGTGACGTTGTTTTGGGACTTAAGCCAAGAGGGAAAAATGAACGCGATCCATTTGAGCTGATCCTGGAGCGCAAAAAAGAGCGACGAGGTATCCAGCTCGACACCGAGTTGA
>JACZXR010000196.1 GCA_022571535.1 Deltaproteobacteria bacterium
CAGGTGCAGCACATGTCCACCGCCGACCGCATAGCCAGATACCATGGCGATGATCGGCTTCGGACACGTCCGCATCTGCCTCTGAAAATCGAGCACGTTCAGTTGCTGCATCTGATGCTCGTCCCTGTAGCCAGCCTCACCTCGGATTTTCTGATCACCACCCGAGCAGAACGCCTCTTCGCCTTCACCGGTTAAGATGATTACTCCGATCTGTTCGTCCTTTCTGGCGTCATCAAGCGCCCGACACATCTCGTCCACCGTGAGCGGGCGAAAAGCATTGCGAACCCTGGGGCGGTTAATGGTGATCTTCGCAATTCCTTCGGTCTTGTGGAATTTGATGTCCGTGAACTTTCCTGCTTCGATCCAATTGATTTTCTCCATGGCTCACCTATTTCTGTCTGTTAAAAATTTCCTCAATGCCAGGACATACTCGCCGGCATCTTCGGAGTGGATGTTGTGGCCTGTGTCTGGTACTAGCTCGAGACGGGCCTTGGGACACAAGGATTTCATTTCTTGGGCGATTCTCTTATACCTCAGATCCATCTCTCCAACCAGGATGAGCAGAGGGGTCTCGAGGTGAGGCAGGTCCTGCCAGAGGGCGGGCTGATCTCCTGGCCCCATCCCCCGTAGCGACTTTGCCAGCTCCACAGGATCGTTTTTCCTCCTTCTCTCCAGTATCTGCTCGAAAAGAACCGGGTCACGTTTCAATGACTCGAACAAGGGTTGCTTATACCATGAACGGAGAAAGGATTCGAAATCGCTGTTCTCCAGCTCGTGGGCCCGTTTCTCGTCCAGCGCCCTGCGCACATCACGCTCGACTGCGCTTTGAATTCCCGGTGAGCCGGATTCCATCACCAATGCCGAACATCGATCGGTGTAGTGGATGGCCATGTGGAGCGCCAGCCGACTTCCCATGGAGTAGCCGATCAGGGTACAACTCTGGATCCTTTTTTCATTCATCATCGCAGTAACCATACGGGCAGCACCCGTCATGGTATACGCCTCGGGGTCAGGGCATCTCCCCGTCCTACCGTGTCCGGGGAGGTCGAGGGCGAGGCAGTGGTAGTCGGTCTGTAGCAGTTCAATGGTTTCCTTCCAATCCAGCTGAGAACCCATAAAGCCGTGGAGAAAGAGGAGTGCCGGATTTTGGGGATTACCCGACGCGGCATAATGGAGTCGAGAGTTTTCGGCCACGATAGGTCAGGTGCGGTTCAGGTTGGATGTGATGGTCTCAAGCAGTTTTACGTGGAGATCGTAGTTTTCGTTGCGACCTGTCGTGATTTCGATGAGGGTAGATTGACCGCTTTGATTTGCCCCACGATAAGATTCTATAAAGGCCTCTTTGGTTCGAGGATGCGCGTAATCCACTCCGAACATACTTGCCGCGCCTTCAAAGGTGAGATTATGGGGTGTTCCGAAATAGCGTTCAAAGACATCGGGGAATTGGGCGATGGGTAAAAATGAGAAGATTCCACCTCCGTTGTTGTTCAAGACTACAATGATCACGGGGACGTCGATTGAACGGAGGAGATATAGAGAGTTCATATCGTGTAAGAGGGCGAGGTCCCCGATCAGAAGCGTGACAGGTCTCTTCAGCCCCTGGGCAAAACCCGTTGCCGTGGCCAGGACACCGTCGATACCGCTGGTCCCTCTGTTGCATGCCACAAAAACTGTAGACCCGTTCGCTGCCGCAAAGGTATCCGCGTCCCTCACGGGCATGCTCGCGGCCAGAAACATTCCCTCATCGGGTTGCAACATTTGGGAGACCAACCATGCCACGAGAGGCTCGCTCAGGCCTCCGTTTTCCATGGTAAAGGCCCCTAGGGTCTGGGTTACTTGGTTCGAGGCCTTGCGCCATCGGGAGAGCCAGTCAGACTCATTTCTTGCCCTCAGGTGAGGTAGCAAGGATTCACAGAAATGGCTTATCTCTGCCTCGACTCTGAGGGTGACCCCGTGGAGCGGGTCCTGGCGGAACGGATGATCCTCAACGAGGATGTAAGGACAGGGCCGGCAACGTTTCAGGTAATCAAGAAGACGCTTCGAGATCAAGCGACCTCCGAGATGGAGCACGGCCTTCGGTTGGTTCTCTTCGGTGAAGCGGGAAGACGCCAGCATCGCGTCGAAATAGGGAATCATTGGACTTTGCGGGCTGCCTAGCCTGAGCCCTGAGGTAATGTCGGGAAGGGTTGGCCAGGCAAGCTTTTGAACCATCTTTTGGACGGACCTGCTCTGTGTCAGGTCTCTCAGGGAGCCTATGACAACGAGTCCCTGCTGGACATCGTTAAGCGTGGAGGCCAGTTGGTGAAGAGGCTGGACCTTTGGACCTGTGCTGGGAAGGGCATATTCCGTATAGGGCTCTACCCCGCTTCGCCAGCTCTCGAGAGAGGATAGGTAGCCTGTGTAATCCTCGCCGTGCGAAACCGGGGCAAGGGGCTCGCGGTACATGCAGTTGATATGAACCGGACCTTGCGGCGATCTCTGTGCTCTATAAACGGCCTGATCGACTCCCGTGAGGATCACTTCAGGGTTGATCTGGGTGTTGGGGCAGGGAAGCTCCATTTGCCAGCGCACGTAGGGACCGAAAAATTTGCCTTGATCGATGGTCTGATTCGCCCCCGTGTCTTGGAGCTCGGGTGGCCGGTCCCCCGTAACCAAGATCATAGGAACCCGGTCGACAGATGCCTCTACTACTGCAGGCCAGGTATTGGCCACGGCTGTCCCTGACGTGGTAATGAGAACGGCCGGTCGGCTAGTGGCCCGTGCGTAACCGAGGGCATGGAAGGCGGCGCCGCGCTCGTCAAAGTGGTATATGCTCGTTACGTTTGGATGGGCTGCGACCGCGGTGGTCAAAGGGGCGCATCGGGAGCCCGACGACAAGCAAAAGTAACGGATTCCTGTGCGTACCAATTCCTCGATGAGGAGACGACCCCACAGGCTGTTCAAGTTTGGTGCGTCGGCATTCATGGGTTGGTCAACCCCGATCCGACAAAAACAGTGAGGCCATTATAAGTTGGTAACAGGGGAATTCCTGATTCATGGCACAAACACTCTTCACTACGATTCGATGCTCGTCAGGATCGATTTCTTGGGCTGATTAATGTCGGATCGGGGTCAACACTTTTATAAAGTCGCCGATTTTGTTTTCAATTTCGTTCCACTCCTCATCGGCAGTGGATCCCTCCACGATTCCCGCTCCAGAATAAAGATACAATTTTGATCCCTCAACCAACCCGGATCGAATCGCGACCGCAAATTCGGTCGTATCATGGCTCACCCAGCCGATTGGCCCCGCGTACCATCCTCTGTCAAAAGGCTCTAGCCTATCGATTTCTTCAAGGGCAGCGCTAGTAGGGTAGCCCCCCACTGCAGGTGTTGGCTGAAGATGGTGAAGGATATCTGCATCCGAGACGCCGTTGCCCAGAGTTCCTTCTAAATACGAAGCCAGATGTTGACATTGCGCGAGTCTCAAAATGGATATTTCATCACCAATCGCCAGTCTTTGGCAGAGGGGTGTCAAAGTCTCCCTGATGCCTTGTACGACGAAGCGGTGCTCCCTTAGATCCTTATCACTGTGCAAGAGATCCTGACTCAGTTCTTCGTCTGCCTTCCTGGTGGCCCCCCTGGGACGGGTGCCCGCAATAGCCTCGCTTTGAATCAGCGTGCCCTGGCGCATATAGAGTCTCTCCGGAGTTGCTCCGATAAAGGCGACTCCCGGCTCCGGGTTGTAACAGAAATGGAAACACTCAGGCATGGCTAATGTTAATCTTTGGAGTATGGCAAGTGGGTTTAGATCGTGATTGAATTCAAAATAAGATTTTCTAGCGAGCACGATTTTTTGGACTGCCCCGTGATCGAGCAATTGGATCGCGGACTCCACGTTTTGTCTCCAGCCGGCTTCGTCCGGATCATCTCGGCGCCCTAGCATTGCGGGGATCCTCCATTCCCCCTTCTCTGGCGGGAAGGTTATATCATCGAGCTCGGAAAGAATCTCAGATAAAGGAAGGGGCCGGTCACGGTGATAAACCAGATTGCAAACCAGGGTACTTTCCTCGTTGTGGTTGTACAGTTCGAAACGGGGAAGGACAAACCGACAGGCTCCAAACACCTTCCACCCGGGGTCGGCAAGCTGGTGGTTACTGAAGCGAATGCCACCATAGTAGCGGACCTCAGGGTCGGCTCCAGCGAGACCGTCATTTAGCCTGCTAAACAGTTCTCTATAACTGAACGGTTGATCAATGCCTACGGTCTCTGCCTGCCCAATACCGGCCATCTCGAACTGTTTATTTCGATCTGCCCAGTAAACTTTCACCTGGGCCTTCTGGGCGTCTAGCCAGGATAGAGCATCGGTCCTTGCCATCTTAACCTGAATACGAAGAACTCCTCTAACGCATGAACCTGACTGCCCGGCGAGTGTGGGTTCGGTAACACGAGCTATCCGTTGAGCCAAGGAGCGCCTGGCCTGATCTATGCTTTCTATGGTCCCCAGCCTATCCACCGTGAAACGAGGCCTTCTATTACAGCCTTTTATTTCCTATCATGCAATCGAAGAACTTCAAGCAGGGCAACGGAATCCATCTAGCGGCCGCTAGTTATTTCACGTTGTCTGTTCGTGGGTGCGCAGCGTCAACGACAGGGTAAGTCGATTGTCCGATTGTAGCGAAAGCGAGACAAAGTTCGCTCAACAACCGGCAAGGGAATTGCTCTTCCGCCCTAATTCGCCACCAGTTGCTTTTTGATGTTTTCTACGAACTCCTTGAGCATCCCTTCCGATTTCTTGCGAATGATGGGCTGTCCGAACTCACCGATCTTTCCCAGGATGTTCACGTCGGTTTCCACCAAGAGCTCGGTCTCGGTGGCACTGATCTCTTTGAGCTCCATGCTGGTTTTGCCCCTGACGGCACCAGCGGCCCTGCGGTCGCTCGCCTCGGCCCGCATCGTCGCACGGTAGTTCTCGTGGTCGCGCTGTTCCATGATAATCTTTCCCTGCAGGGTGAGGGAGATCGGGCCCACACGAACCTTCAGGGTCCCCTCGTAGGTGTCGTTGTCGATCTGGTCCACCTTTTCCACTCCGGGAAGCGACTGGGCTACCTTGGGGATATCCATGAGAAAATCCCACAGGGGCTCACGGGCGACCGGAACCATCACACGTTGGCTGAATTTCATCTTTTTTTCCTCCTCGGAGCACGCTGTCTCCCCTCAGTTGTTTTGCCGGCGTTTTCCAGTGCCTTTTGCAGGGCACGCCGAACGAACACGCCGGTCATCTCCTTCTTGTAGGCCGCCGAGCCACGGAAATCACTGATCGGATCGACGGCCTGTTTGGCCTTCTCTGCGGC
>JACZXR010000197.1 GCA_022571535.1 Deltaproteobacteria bacterium
ACCGACGGGTTGGGCAAAATGGGGCAGCCCTCTCAAAAGACCGATTGGGGCAACATCACTGAGTACGAACCAGAGGTACTCGTCCTTATGCCCTGCGGCTTTAGTGTGGAACGGACACTTACGGAGCTTGACTTGCTGGTCAGGCTCTCGGGCTGGAAGGAATTGCCAGCAGTCAGAGAGGGGAGGCTATTTGTCGTCAACGGCCACGCCTATTTCAGCCGTTCAGGACCCCGACTGATTGAGGGCTTAGAGATCCTCGCTCAAATACTGCACCCGGAGATCTTTCCCTGGAAAGCATTGCCAGACGCTGCAAGGAAGCTGAGCTAGAAAACATGTTTGCACGTTTGTTCCTGCTGTTCACAATCGTTCCTATGGCCGAGCTGTACATCCTGATAAAGATAGGTTCCTATTTGGGTGCGTTTAACACGATTCTCCTTATCGTGATTACAGGCATCCTGGGCGCCCTGCTCGCCCGCCTGGAAGGGTTGAGAACCCTGCGTCAGATCATGCAAAGCATTTCTCGGGGAATCGTCCCTGCAGAAGAGCTGGTGGACAGCGTCCTCATTTTCGTCGCCGGTATAGTTCTCGTAACCCCGGGTGTCCTCACCGATGCCATGGGATTGTTTTTGCTCGTCCCCTACACGCGGACCATCTTCAAACGGTGGCTGAGAAGGAAGCTGGATCGGATGGTGAGCTCCGGCAAATTTCAGATCCATTATCGAAGTGGGGGGCGAGACGATTTCTGATCACAAGGAACCCTCCACCCTCCCCTCTCAATCTCGCGAGATACTGGAGCTGGCAATTCCCGCCATGCTGGCCATTGCCAGCGAACCCATTCTGAACCTGGCAGACACCGCCATGATCGGACGTCTTGGAGTGGCACTGCTTGCGGCACGGGCCATTGCCTCCGCCCTGATCGGCGGAATCTATTGGATCTTCACCTTCCTGATCTTCGGCACCACAACGCTAGTAGGACGCCATTACGGGGCGAACGAGCCCAAGGCCTGCGGCGAGATCTATCTCCACGCAATCCTAATTGCTGCCGCCGGAGGAATCGCCGTTTCCTCTTTACTTATTGTATTTGCCCCTTATCTATATGCCGCAATGGGCGCCCAGGACGCCGTTCTGATCACCGGCACCTCCTACTTTCGAATCCGCATCGCCGGTACAACCTTCACCTTCCTCTGGTTTGCCAGTGTGGGTTTTCTACGCGGCATCCAGAACACCCGAACGCCAATGCTTATAGCCCTATTTGTAAACGGGCTAAACATCGCCTTGGATTACGCACTCATCTATGGAAAATTTGGTTTTCCCGCATTGGGGCTTCAGGGGGCGGCAATAGGCTCATTTGTTTGTCAGGTATTGGGAGCCGGCATCTGCTTTCGGATCCTCTTCTTTTCCTCTTATTCGACCGAATACGGGCTAACTCAATGGAGATTTCTGCCAAGCAGATTTCGCTCCCTGACTCACATTGGCCGCGATCTCGCCGTGAGAACCGGTGCGCTTCGCTTTTCGCTGATTTTCGCTACGGCAATTGCTTCGAGAATGGGGACAGTCTTTATCTCCAGCCATGAAATCGCGTTTCAGCTTTGGATATTTTGCTCTGATACGGTCGATGGTATAGCGGTCGCTGGGCAGGCCCTGGTGGCTAAATATCTCGGTAGTGATCGGGCAGAAAAAGCCCTCCGTCTAGGTAAGACTCTTATTCTCTGGGGATGCACGGCCGGGCTTGTCTTTGGACTCGGCTATCTTCTCTCCAAGCAAATCTTGATAAATCTATTCACAAAAAACCCGGACGTAATTCAGATCCTGAGCACCGAGATTTTTCCCTTGTTGGTTCTGTTTCAGCCATTGAACGGAATCGTCTTTGTCCTTGACGGTGTTCTCATCGGTGCCCATGACACCCGTTTTTTGATGTGGGCCATGCTGATCGGATCTTCTATAATCTTCATACCCATCACATGGCTCTCGCTGCAATTCGGCTTCGGGCTCTTGGGGGTCTGGGTAGGCCTGAGCCTGTTCATGGCATACCGCCTCACTACCAATCTGGTCCGCCTCCTCAGCCGACGTTGGATCCACGTCTCAACAGGCAGGTCCTAGAATAATAGGGTTAATTAGTCCTACCGCCTATTTAATCCTCACCTCCAGGCGCAGATATTCAGGTTCCTGTTTTTTGCCTGTCGCCAAGGGGACACCAGCAGGGATGATGCGCAAGAGCAGTTGCCGGGTTACGCGGTTAACGAAGTTGCCAGGTGCAATTTCGTGGAAGACCTTAGTTTTTCCCCCCGAGTCCTGAGAATGAGCAAAAACGGTCACCCAGTTCTTTTCTTTCCAATCCATGAGCTGAAACTGGAAAGGGACTGACTCACCCTTAAGGCCCTTGAGCCTCCCTTTAAAACGCAGGGCAAGGGAAATAAGCTTATCGGGCGCCGTCTCCAACTTCCACCCGATCCTGGTACTGGCCTGCTGGACTCGTTTTGGATCGTTACCCTGAATCTTGCTTAGAAGGAAATTCAATCTGTCCTCAGTGCTCAAACCCTGCGCATGCAAACCGCCATTTCTCTCTTTGTTTACGGAGGGAGTCTCGGGCACGAGAGGATACCCAGACTCGTAAGCCACAACGGTACTCTCTGCCTCTCTGTCAGCACCAGAAAGGGCAAAGGGGTACCAGCTGGGATCCCAGACGTCCCAGCTCATACGGCTTGTGAGGTGTCTGCGAAAGGATGACTGAGGGTCTGTCAGCACAAGCTGGTGAGTCCGGTTGCCTGCTTTGAGGAATGAACGCGTCAGAACAAGGCGCCTGCCATCAGGAGAAAACTTTGGTGTGCGCTCGACTGCATCAGGATGGACTGTCCAGCTCATGTCAATTTCAGCTTTTCCTCCGTAGTAATCACCCGCACCGTAAGCAAAGAGATGCGACCGACCCCCTCCCAAATGTCGCGCACTCCAGATCATGGCGCCATCAGGCGAAAAGGTCGGATCAACGTCGCCCAACAGCTCGCCCTTCCTCTTCCCGGACAGGCCCAAGAATTTCCCTCCAGAAGAGACCACAGTACGTTGTGTGCCGTCCACGCGGATCTTCTCAATTCGAGAAAAACGCATGCCACTTTTTTCAAGCTGGCTCACAAACGCCAGCCAGGTTCCACCCGGTGCCCAGACCGGATCTGTGTGGGAAAGGTCACCTGAAAGAAGCTGAGTTATCTGTCTGGGATGAGAGCCATCGGATGCCATAATCCAGAGAGTGGCCCTATTCTCAGGATGCTCCCGGCGGGAAAAAAACAAAACATTTCTGCCATCATAGGACCATTCAGGATGACCGTCCTCAACACTGTTTTTGGTCAGTCGGGTCTCTGTGCCCGTACGTAAATTATAGATAAAAATCTCATTTCGCCTTCGGTCTAAACCCACGCCGGCAACTAACCCACCCGTGTTTCGCACAAAGGCAATCCGGGTCCCATCGGGAGAGAACCTGGGATGTTCCTCGTGATAGTTATTTTTGGTGATGCGACGAACCAGCCTGCCATCAAGCCTTATGAGCCAGATCTCCCCACCGAACAGGTTGGAGGGATCCTTGTTCAGGACAACGACCAGTTCCGCCTTAAAATTACGACTGCGAGGATCTGCAAAACTGTTAGGCGAATAGATCAGCCCGAGGAGGACCAGGATAAATAAGGCAAAACGCCTAAGCA
Source organism: Deltaproteobacteria bacterium (assembly GCA_022571535.1). Taxonomy (GTDB): domain Bacteria; phylum Desulfobacterota; class Binatia; order UBA9968; family CAXXLF01; genus JACZXR01. The sequence continues at coordinate 3,690 of JACZXR010000197.1, forward strand.
TTGTCGTCTGAGCTTAATCCTATCATTGACAGGTATTTCCTATCAGTAAGATCCCCCCTTGTAAAGGACGAGCGCCATGGAGTAAATAGGCCAGATGTAGGAAAGGAGGATTAAAAATATGGCGCAGGTGGTAATTGTAACTGGAGGGGCGGGCGGCATTGGATCGGCAATCTGTAGGGCGCTGGCCCAGGTTAAGCGACGTGTGGTGATCGCTGACTGCAACGAAGAGGGCGCCGCCGAGCTTGCCGGCAATATCTCAAAGGAGGGAGGTGACGCCCTAGCCCTCAAGGTGGACGTAGGGGACAAGGCAAGTGTGAACGAAATGACCGGAAAGGTCTTCAAGCGCTACGGACAGATCGATGTTCTGATCAACGGTGCCGGTGTGAGAACTATTGTCCCGGTCCTGGATATGCCCGAAGAACAATGGGATTGGGTTATTAGGATCAACCTGAAAGGGGTCTTCCTGTGCTCCCAGGCAGTGGCGGCTCATATGGTAGCAAGAAAAGAGGGGCGTATCATCAACATAGCCTCGGGTCGGGGCGTGGCGGGACAGCCAAAGTGCTCGCACTATGCCGCCTCCAAGGCCGGGGTGATTGCTTTTACCAAATCGCTGGCACTGGAGCTGGCCTCGAACAATATTCTTGTCAACGCCATAGCACCCGGTCGTGCGGACACTGCCATGGCAAGGGCGGGGGCAACCGAAGAAAGGTGGAAGGAGATCCAGGCGATTCCTCCTCTCATGGGGGGACTGACGAGAAAAGACGAGATCACAGGACTGATCCGTTATCTCCTTTCAGACTCGACCCGTTACATTACAGGACAGCTCTTCCTGCTTCGGACCCCCTAACAGGCGTGTCCACGAGAAGCATCCCGGAGGAACCTCATGCAAACTGAAAATAGTATGAAGGCCATTTATATAGCCCTCGCTACAATTATCGGATTATTAATATTATTCCCCATACTGTACTTGGTCTTTGGTAGCTTCTGGTCAGCATCACCGATAGCCAAGGAAGGACACTTAACTTTAGAAAATTGGACTAGGGCGTTTACAATGGACATACCAGCCACACTACCGGTCTTATTTTTCAATTCCCTGGTATTTGCTCTGTCTACAGCCGTACTTTCAGTAATTCTAGGTATCATCATGGCCTACTTAGTTGCTCGAACTAATATGCCGTTTGCTCGCACATTTGAAAATTTGAGTATTATACCAAGGGCATTTCCTATCATTATAGCCGCCCTTGCCTGGATCATGCTCTTAAGTCCGAGGATAGGAGTTTTGAATCTTGTCTCTAGAGAATATTTTGGTTTTACTCTTTTTAATCTTTATTCTTTTCCAGGAATGATCTTCCTCATGGTGCTTTATGAATCCCCAATAGTATTTCTTATGGCCGTCAATGCATTTCGTTTAATGGACCCATCCCTGGAAGAACAGTCAATTGTTTGCGGGAATTCTCTATTCGGAACCTTAATCAGAGTAACTTTACCCACTTTAAGACCTCTTATTTTTTCAGCATTTATACTGATCTTTATTGTGGGAATTATCACACTTGAAATCCCCATTATTATTGGCGCACG
>JACZXR010000198.1 GCA_022571535.1 Deltaproteobacteria bacterium
GGATTAACCGGCCAGCACAGGGAGCTCCCCGAATTACAAGTCTTATTACAAAATACACATTTGAGAGCTTTATAGTCGGCTCCAGCAACCAGTTTGCCCATGCCGCCTCGGAAGCTGTAGCCAACCAACCCGGAGGAAATTACAATCCGCTCTTCATCTACGGCGGGGTTGGACTTGGAAAAACACACCTGGTTAACGCTATCGGCCACAAGGTGCTGAGCAATCGCCCAAATGCAAGGGTTGTTTACCTGACCTCAGAATCCTTTATGAATGAACTCATCGCCTCCCTGCGCAGAGACAGAATGGGTGAATTCAAGGCCCACTTCAGGAATGTTGACGTGCTCATCATTGACGACGTACAGTTCCTTGCAGGCAAAGAAAGGACCCAAGAGGAATTCTTCCATACCTTCAATTCCCTCTATGAATCTCATAAACAGATCATCATCACATCAGACAAATTCCCTAAAGAAATCCCAGAGTTAGAGAGCCGCCTCAGAAACCGCTTCGAGTGGGGCCTGATTGCAGACATCCAACCGCCAGATGTGGAGACAAGAATTGCTATCCTCCTGAAGAAAGCAGAAGCAGAGGAGGTTGCGCTCCCTCACGACGTCGCGGTTTTCATTGCCACTAATATAGACTCTAACGTGAGAGAACTGGAGGGTGCCCTAACACGACTAGGGGCCTTCGCATCTCTCACAAAAACTGAAATTACGACGGACCTAGCTAAGGAGGTGCTTCGCAACACACTTGGGGGATTGCACAGAGAAGTTACCATAGAAAATATCCAGAAAATGATTTGCGAACACTTTAATGTCAAACTAGGAGAGCTGAAGTCGAAAAGAAGAACAAGGAATGTTGCCCTACCGAGGCAACTGGCCATGTATCTCTGCCGACAGTACACATCCACCTCTTTCCCCGTCATCGGATCCAAATTCGGGGGGCGAGATCACTCAACAGTCATCCACGCTTCCAAGAGCATCGAAGAAAAAATAAAAAAAGACCCCTATATTCAGGCCACTATCGAAAAGCTGGCCAGAACCCTCAAGGCATAGCTGGGGATAACCTGTGAAGAACCTTAGCAACAACGTGAATAAAAACCTTCCGATGCGTTATCATCCATTCAACAGTTGACAGTTAAGAATAAACCGGTGTGCTCTACACACAATAAAAACCGTTATATAATAGACGGTTGTAATGTTTTTCCTCGTTGCTCACAGAGCTTACTACTACTCCTATTATATATTTAATAAAGATAATGTAAGGATAGAACTCATGATCTATTAGTGGGAGGAAAGGAAAATGGAAATTAAGGCAAACAGAGAAGATTTTCTTAAAGCGCTTTATTGGGCACAGAGCACCGTGGAGCGGCGAAACACGATGCCAATTCTAGCCAATGTTCTGATCGAGTCTCGAGACGGGAATATTCGGATTACAGCGACTGATCTAGAGATTGGTGTCAGGGCAAAACTGGAGGGGGAAATTCTTCATGAGGGGATGGTTACACTTAATGCGAAAAAGCTGTACGAAATTGTACGCGAAGCCACAGAAAGGGAAACAGTTCACTTGAGACGTCTGGAAAACGAATGGGTGGAGATTAAGAGTGGGAAGTCTGTATTTAAGGTGGTTGGGTTAGACGCTCGGGAATTCCCGAGCTTCCCCGACTTTAGATCGGAAAGCCTGGTTTCAGTTCCAGCTAAGGTCTTGAAGGAGATGATTGATAAGACGGCATTCTCTGTTTCCACGGATGAAAGCAGATCGAGTCTTAATGGGGTTTTTTTAGAAGAGAGTGGCGGTGGAAAACTGCGAATGGTCGCGACCGATGGTCACCGGTTGGCTTTTATTGAGAGAGAGGTTGGGTCTCTTAGATTGGGAAAAGGGGTGATCTTACCTCGGAAGGGTTTGAGTGAGCTTGGTAAATTGCTGGAGGATATGGAGGATGGGGTGATTTCCATTGGTTTTAAGGAAAATTTGGGATTGGTAGTTCGAGACGACGTGGAGCTTTTTATGAGGTTGATAGAGAGTGATTATCCTGACTATGGCAAGGTTATACCCAAGGAGAATCCCTATCGGGTGAGCGTAGAACAACGCGGTCTTTTGCAGGCTCTGCGGCGAGTGTCGATCCTCTCGAGTGATCGCTATAAGGGTGTTAAGGTTGAGTTTCGGCAGGGGCGCATGACTATTTCGGCTAACAACCCGGACTTGGGAGAGGCGATGGAAGAGGTTGAAGTTGAATATAATGGGAAGCCGTTGACCATTGGCTTTAATGCACGTTATCTCCTAGATGTGCTAGGGGTGCTGAACGATGGGACCGCCGTGGGCGTGGAATTAAAGGATGAACTTAGTCCCAGTGTTGTTAGAGAGGATGGAGACGATGGGTACCTTTACGTGATAATGCCGATGAGGCTGTAAGGTGACACGGGACATGCTTTAGTGAGGGTTGGTTTGTTTGGTCAACATAGTGGGGCGACTATTACTATCCCGGAGGGCTAATTAGGTGACGGCGGAGGAGCATAAAGCCAAATCAGTTAAGAACGTTAAGTGTTTTGTTGTTACTATCAGCGACACAAGGAATGTGTCAACCGATCATAGTGGGCAGTTAATAAAGGAGTTATTAGCAATAGAGGGACATGAGGTGCTTGGTTACCGTATTGTTAAGGATGACCCCACAGAGGTGGAGGATCTACTTCGGCAAGTCCTGTCGCGTGATGATCTGGAAGCTATTCTCCTTACCGGTGGGACGGGTATTTCACCTCGGGATGGGACCTATGAGGTGGTAAGCCGTTTGCTTGATAAACAAATAAGTGGCTTTGGGGAGATCTTTCGCTTTCTAAGCTACCAGGATATTGGTTCTTCGGCTGTGATGAGTCGAGCCCAGGCGGGTGTCGCTGCAGGAAAGGTAGTTATTTCCCTTCCTGGATCGAGGGGAGCGGTTGATCTTGGGATGCGACGACTTGTATTACCGGAGCTTGGACATATGGTCTCGCAAGTCCAAGGAATATGAAGGTCAAGGTCAAGTTCTTCGCGGCTCTGAGAGAGTGTGTTGGATCGTCCGAGATCACGAGAGAAATAGGTGAAGGTAGCACCGTAGGGGAACTGTGGGAGGCTCTCCAGCGCGACTATCCAAAGCTTACTCCAGTAAATATGGCTCTCCTCTATGCAGTTAACCGGGATTACGTTAATACAGGTCATGTCCTTCAGGATGAAGATGAGGTAGTCTTTGTTCCTCCCGTGAGCGGGGGCTAGATTATGTTTCGAGTGACCGAGAAGTCTCTTGACCTTCATGAGCTGATTGTATTTGTGAGTAGTCCTATGGCTGGGGCAATAGCTACTTTCCTAGGTACAGCGAGGAATCACAACAGTGGGCGGAGGGTTATTTCTCTCGAATACGAGGCGTATCCGGAGATGGCGGAGAGAGAGTTGGCTCGGGTAGGGGAGGAAGCTAGGAGAAGATGGGACGTCGAGCGCATAGCCATTGTTCATCGGATTGGGCCAGTTCAGATTAGTGAGGTAAGCGTCGCCATTGCGGTGTCCGCTGCCCACCGCCATGAGGCCTTTGAGGCTTGCCGTTTTGCCATTGAGGAGCTGAAGAAGACAGTCCCGATTTGGAAGAAAGAGGTCTTCGAAGACGGAGAGATTTGGATCGGGACGCAGAGTGAGCGTCCTTTGAACCCGGCGACTGAGCCTAAAAACGGTTGACATCTTTCGAAGAAGAGCAAGCGCTGGATCCCAGGGGGTTCTCTTATTTTTTCAAAATACTTATCCCTATCTTCCCCCGTAACCAAACAATCCCACCTAGTAGAGCAAGGATAATGAAGAGGGAGACCGCGGTCTCGACTCTGTCGATGCCTTGGGCTAGGCCATGGTAGGTTTCACCGATACCCCATCCAAGATAACCGAGGATAAGACAGCGCAGGACGCTCCCATAGAACGTCCACAGCGTAAATGTTGTAATCGAGAGACGGACAAAGCCAGCTGCCATGGATATAAGCGAGAGAGGAATAATAGGGACTGCGCGTAGAAGGAAAATCGTCATCTTGACTTGACCCCCGCGGAGTCTTTTCTGTAGGACATCCACATTCTCCCAACTGAAGCCGAAAAAACCTTTCCACCGCTGTACCAACGGTTTTCCCCCGAAAAACCCAATCCCATAGCCGATATAGGCACCAAGCGTAGAAGCCAGAGATCCTGGTACGACAATGAGAAGGAAAACAGGAATCAACGCTCCAGCAGCAGTGAGGTCTGAGTTGATAAGGATAAATCCAGCGCCCATAATTACTAGCGGGGAAGGGATCGGGATAATAACCGACTCGATGATGACCCCGACAAAGACACTCCAGGCCCCGTAGGCTCGTATTGAATCCATGATCCAGTTAAGAATCTCTGTCATAGCTGGTCCTGTTCAGATCAGTTAAATTCTTGTCGAAAAATCGGCTCTGCACAATGACGAGTTCATAGTGTTATAGCAGTAGCCCTTTTGGAAAAAGCAGAGCATGTGCCAGGAGACAAGTCATCATAGTTGTCAAGATATTGCCTCCGACTCCGATGCTAAAATTCCAGATCAAAAACTGTCTCCAACACGGGAGCTGTTTCAGAGCATCATCCTCTTTAGGGATATAGTCTGAGACTGGAATAACCTCTGGCTTGCCGGCTATGGGTCCGGTGATCCCTCCCATGTAATGTGCCATTCCGACTCCTTTATCTCGAATCCAGTAAGAGTAAAAAGGGTTCAGAAGCCCCCTAATTCGGCAAAGGTAATGGTAGTGAGCAGTTTCGTGACATCACTGAGGTCCCAAGGTCTGGGCATAGGGAGCTGGGTGACAAACAGTCCCTTGAAAAACGAAGGAAGGACCCGAATAACTTCAGGGTGGGAACTGGCCAAAAGAAGGCCCATTACTGTCACGAGGGATATCCCCCACATAAAAATCTCACCCAAGCGGTAAACCACTTTGCTCAGAAGAATAGCGGACAGAAAGATAAACATAGTGAGATATACCTAAAAAAGAGTTTGCCCCCTTTGGTTCCATCCCGAGGGAAAATCGGTCAACGAAGCCATAGAGGTTCCCACAGCGGTTGCAAAGGCACCAATCCAGAGAAAGGATAGGGTCATAAGGAGCCAGAGGACCAGCGCAAAATAACGATTGAGCCAGGTAAAACCCTGAAAAATGCTTTTGCCCGTGAGCATGGTGTAGCGGCCTAACTCGTATACGATCGAGAATTGGAGCAAGCAAGCTGGGAGCAAGAGGAAGAGAAAAATAAGC
>JACZXR010000199.1 GCA_022571535.1 Deltaproteobacteria bacterium
CTCCTTCGCTACGCAGGACCCCAACCACGTCTTCAGCCATCCCCATAATGCTCGTACTGGAAGTCGGTTTGTCTGAATATCCGTAGCCCCTGATATCGACATTGATAACTCTAAAGAAGGTCGAGAAGTGGGCCGCCTGATACATCCAGAGGCGTCGGTCAAATGGGTTGGCATGAATCAGGACCAGTGGAGACCCCTCGCCTGAAACCTCATAGTGGATTCTGATACCGTTAACCGCACAGGTGGACATGCCCTCTCTTTAAGCCCCTAATACCTATTGAGTCAACCTTCCTGCACCTATTTTGTTAAATGCATGGATTCTTGTCACGGCGATGAAACAATCGACAGGCCTCCACATTCACCAGGGTCTTCACATTAGCAGGCAATTCAAACTAATCGCTGTCTTGCAAAGGCTGGGTGGTTATATGGATGATGACTCCGTAGTGGCCCCGTTCGGTAGTCCTTCACAAGAGTGCCAACTTATGTCAATCTCTGACGAAATTAAATGAACGTAGAGAGAGTTAAAAAAACCGGCGCAGTGAGAAGGCTCTGGGAATGGTGGAAGCGGGTCGGGAAAAGGATCGGCGATTTCCAGGCGCGGGTTCTTCTGAGTTTTTTCTACTACACTGTTTTTGCTCCATTTGCCATAGCAGTGCGATGGGTAAGCGACCCTCTGGCCATCAAGGATGGTGCCCCAAGGGGATGGCAACTCAAAAGAGAAGGGGAGGCATCCCCGACGGAGCGGGCGACCCGGCAGTTCTAACCCCGATCCGAAATTTTCCGATGCCATGCATTACACCTATGTCATAGAGAGCGGCAAGTATAGTCAGTGGTACACGGGTGTGACGAGCGATTTGAGGGCACGTTTTCGAAGTCACCTCAAAGGGCAAGTCAGATCAACTCATTATAGGCGTCCGTTAAGGCTTATCTATTATGAGGCGTGTTTAAGCGAAGCTGACGCCAGGCGACGCGAACGATATTTAAAGAGCGGGAAAGGGAAACGTTATTTGAAGCAGAGGCTTGCGTTATTTTTTTCGGATCGGGGCTAATGAATATTTTAGGTATCTCCTGTTACTTTCACGATGCCGCTGCAGCGTTACTGCGCGACGGCCAGCTTGTAGCAGCGGCCGAAGAGGAGCGGTTTACCCGTAAGAAGCATGACTATGAGTTTCCTCAGCATGCCATTGATTTCTGTCTGGGAGTTGGCGGGCTCCGGTCGGAAGAGCTGGACTATGTAGCCTTTTTCGAGAAGCCTTTCGTTAAGTTTGAACGGCTCATCTTGTCCAGCTTGCAGACCTTTCCCCGCTCTCATCACGTCTTCCGGGAAGCGATGATCAGCTGGCTGGGAGATAAGCTCTGGATCAAGCACCTCATTCAGAGACGGCTCAGAGTGCCACCGTCCAGGATTCTCTTCAGCGAGCACCACCTCTCCCACGCGGCCAGCGCTTTTTTCTGCTCCCCATTTGAGGACGCGGCCCTACTGACCGTGGATGGAGTGGGAGAGTGGACGACGGCCAGTCTTGGGATTGGAAAGGGTACAGAACTAAAACTGCTCAGAGAAATTCGTTTTCCCCATTCTCTAGGGCTTCTCTATAGCGCCTTTACGGCCTTTCTGGGCTTTGAGGTAAACGAAGGGGAGTATAAAGTGATGGGGATGGCCCCCTTCGGGTCGCCCCGGTATCAGGACAAGGTTTACAAACTCATCCGGCTAGCAAGTGACGGCGGTTTTGAACTCAACATGGACTATTTTTCCTTTCATTACTCTACGGAGAAGACGTTTAATGGAAAGTTTGAAACACTATTTGGCCCCCCGAGAGATTCTAAAGCTCTCTTCTTTACTACAGCAAGCGGCTATCCCTCTTATTTCGGGGAAAAGCCGGCGAACTACAACGAGCTGAGCAAACAGAATCAGTATTATGCGGACATAGCCGCAAGTATTCAGGCAGTTACGGAAGAGGTTCTGCTCAAGATGGCTCGGTATGTCTACAAGGAAACAGGCCTTAAAAGGCTCTGCATGGCCGGTGGAGTTGCTCTAAACAGTGTGGCCAACGGTAAGATCCTCAGGGAGACCCCATTTGAAGAAATCTACGTTCAGCCCGCGGCCGGTGACGGCGGTGGGGCTATTGGAGCAGCCCTCTATGCTCATCATGTAGTTCTGGGCATGCCGCGTAAGTTCGTTATGGATCATGCCTACTGGGGAGAGGAGCACGGTCCTGGCGAGATCGAAAAGTTCCTGAACGAGAAGGGCATCCGCTATCGGCGGTTCGATAGCGAGGAGAAGCTAATCGAGCGGATTGTTGATGAGCTTCAAGCCGGAAAGGTCGTAGGGTGGTTCCAGGGTCGATTTGAATGGGGGCCTCGAGCGCTGGGGAACCGGAGCATCCTGGCCGACCCGCGCCGTGCGGATATGAAGGATATCGTCAACGTCAAGATCAAGTTCCGCGAGCCGTTCCGCCCCTTTGCCCCTTCTGTATTGGCCGAGCGTGCAGAGGAGTACTTCGCACTGCCCGAAGCGCCAAGGCACTATCCAGCCCGCTTCATGCTCTACGTGGTGGACGTAAGGGAGGAAAAGCGGGGGGTCATCCCTGCCATCACGCACGTGGACGGAACGGGCCGGCTCCAGACGGTTCAGAAAGAAGTAAGCCCGAGATATTACCGGCTGATCGAGAACTTTGGGCAGGCCACGGGAGTTCCGATGGTGCTCAACACCTCATTCAACCTGAAGGGCGAGCCGATTGTGAACACTCCCCATGAGGCATTTCGGACATTCAGCCAAAGTGGCATGGACATTTTAGCCTTAGGGGAGTGTGTAATAGAAAAGCCTAAAGGATTAAGTTGAGGAGGAAACGTACATGCGGTTTGTCGAGAGTTTAGCCAGTCGCATGGGCATCATGGGGGAACTTCTTATGTTCTTCTGGGAGCGCAAGTGGTGGTGGCTGACGCCAATGATTTTGGTGCTGCTGCTTTTCGGCATGCTGGTTATTTTCGCTCAAAGCTCCGCCATAGCACCGTTTATCTATACGTTGTTTTAGCCAGGACAGGGTCAGAAAAAACTCTTTAATTTTTTACGCCATATTTTTTGAAAAAACCTAGCGTTAACTGATAGGACTTTTCCAACGTCCTCCCTAGAAGGCGATCCGGCCACTTGGAAAAATGTTCCAGTCTTGTTTTGCAAACCAACTCCCCAACTGATGCGGGGAGGCTCTCTAGAAAGGGGATTTCTATTCTGCTATTTTCCCCTGTGGAGGTGAACCATGGCTGAGACGAAAACGTCGGCCACAGCAGAGGTTCTCGAGGAGTTATATCAAGAACTGGATAAAAAAGACCTGATCTCACCGGCAAGTGAACAGCGCGGTTTATAACGTATTTGACGATAAGTGGAGGAAATCCTGATGGCAAAATACCTTCAGTGCAGCGAATGCGGCAAAATCGCTTTCTACTATGACAGTTACGTCGGGACCGAGAAGCCTTTTTACCTACGGTACATGAGATATCCCGACGGTACTAAACCTCAATCGCCAAGGTGCATTAGCTGTGGAGCCGTCCCTCGGTTGATCCACGAGCTGATCAAGGAGGAAAAGCCAGGGGCCAAACACGAATAAGAGGTGAACATCCTGGAGCAAGGTGAGTAACCACCCAGATTTCATCCCGAAAGCTGCCGACTAAAGAATGAGTCCCATTTTAGAGCACTTTTGATGGATCGTAAAAGATTTCTTTCTACCAACTATTCGGTATCCAATTCTCTTCTCCTACCACGGTTCAGGTAGATATGAAATGCCCTTTTTATTTGTTAAATTACTTGTTTTTGTCATTTTCCCCATATACAGAGATGGCGTGGTGAAGTCACTTATCTCCCTCTTCAAGTCGGTTGCGCCGCTTCCTTAGCAACCTAGAGAGCTCCCCTCTATCATTTATTCAATTTGCTCCTTATTGGCACTTTTTTAGCTTAAAATCATAGAATAGAATTTCATTACATTGACTCCCAAAAAACCGATCTATATACTCGGTCTTAGGAAATATCCTTACTGCCAATGGGTAGAATAAGACCGATAAAAATTAGACCACCATGGCCCAAATTGTACTAATCCAGCCTTATACAGGTACCTGGGACGAAATGTCCGTCCGGCAACGAGTGGGTCATTCGTATAGTAAATAAGGCCGAAACACTGGATGAGATGCGCGTTACAAATCAAAAACTGGCAAAGTACAATATCAAGGTGAAATATACACTGATAGTGAGCTTCCCCGGCGAAACCGAATCTGAAATGATGGATACGGTCCGCTTTGCCTGTGAACTACAGGACACCAATCCAAACGCGTACACGTTAATCTTTATGTTCTTGCCTATTATCGGCACCCCGTTTTATGACCAAGCTATCAAAGAAGGATTTAAAGGACCCGGAAAGATTGAAGACTGGGAGCATATGGAATTTGATACCTGGCTCCGCAACTACCGCTCGTGGTCCTCCGCTAGGTTAGTTCGCAAAATGGAGGCTATTAGTTTCACATCTTATTTCGCCAACAAAAATGTTGAATACAAATTCAGTAATTCCTCCCTCCTGCGCCTTTGTTTTAAGCTCTATCACCCCATAGCCCGTTGGCGGTTCCGCAACCAGAAATTTGGCTTTTTCATTGAACACCATCTCAAGGATGACATTTTCGACGCCAAATTCGCCATCCGGCGGCTACTCCAGAAACAAAATGCACTCATCGACGAAGCCCGTGAACGAATGGCGCTCACGATCTTCGACACAGAGCAATAAATTCAACTCTGTTAAATTGAGCTGGGAGAAAATTTCCGAGAGGCTATGACCATCTCAAGCCCTAATACCAAGGCTTATGTTTCATTAATTATTCCAGCTTTCAATGAGGAAGCACGCATCGTCAAAAGTTTGGATCGTATTTTGAGTTTCTTGAAATCTGAGCCTTACTCTACAGAGGTCATTATTGTAGATGACGGTAGTAAGGACCGGACAGGAGATCTGGTTAGGGAGAGCTACAATAATCACGATGGTGTAAGAATATATCAGCAGTCTCACAATCTAGGGAAGGGAGCAGCCGTCAAACAAGGCATGCTCCTTGCCAGTGGAGAATACCTCTTCTTTTTAAAACTTTTCTATTTCTAAATTTCATTTTCTTATAGAAAATATTAAAAAATAGCGCTATTTTAGGACTATAATGGTATTTAATGATATTATAATTGTTTTTATTCTTGGTTTACTAACTGCAATAGCTACTGGCTTAGGAGCGATACCATT
>JACZXR010000200.1 GCA_022571535.1 Deltaproteobacteria bacterium
TGAAGCCCCTCGGGTCATTTCCCTGCTCCTTGTGCTCTTGGCTTCGATTCTGGTGCTCAAATATCTCCCGCAAGGGGCCTTCGATCACAGGTTCTTTGCCCTGACCCTTGTGGTCGCGAACACCATTATTGTTGCAGTGTCGATGGGGTTAAGCTGGGAGAGCCCGTGGGATCTCTTTATTGTTTTTTTCTTTGGTCTTTTTATTGCAGCCACGGGAGATACCCTGATTAAGATCGTAGCCGGGTGCCTAATCATCGTCACCGTCTCGGTGGTCTTTACTTCCTCCTCCGGTGCGTCCTTTTCAAGACTGGATTCGGATCTGCTGCTTCGTATCCTGTTTCTTTTCGGGGTTTTCTTTCTCTACGGCTATATGGATGATCAAGCGAGGAAAGAGAAAGTCAGAGCCGAAAAGGCGGAGGCAACCGAGAGCCTTAAGCGCCAACTGGTCTCGGCCTTAGCTCATGATATTAAAAATCCCCTCGGGATTATTATGGGATACGCTGAGACCCTAACCACTCGGTTTGAGGAGAGGCCTGCGGACAGTGAAAGCCTGGAGGCGCTTCAACGCATTCAGGACAGTGCCCAACGCATCGTGAAGTTGGTCACAGGGTTCTTGGATGCATCCAAGGTGGAGGCGGGGAAGATGGAGCTGGTTCCGCGACCGATACAGCTCAATGTTCTTCTCAGGGAGTTAGGACAACAACAAATGGGAGCGTTACACAGAAAGGGCATTTCACTCAGGGTGGATCTTGATGATCATCTCCCCGAGGTCATGGGGGATGCGGCCCAGCTGGACCGGGTGCTGTGGAACCTGTTTGGTAATGCGATCAAGTTTACTCCCAGTGGTGGGACGGTCACTCTGATTTCGAGATCCGAAAATGATTTCGTTTGTGTTGGGGTGCGGGATACGGGGATGGGTATTCCTCAGGATGAGATACCGCTCCTTTTTTCTGAATTTCGCCGTCTCAAGGGCGCGGGCAAGGTCGAGGGGAGCGGCTTGGGGCTTTTTGTAGTAAAGACCATTGTGCAGGCTCATGGGGGAATAGTTGGTTTAGAAAGCAAAGAAGGGCAGGGATCGACTTTCACGGTTCGATTGCCCGTCAGGGCTTAGTCCAAAATGGGGAGGTTATAATGAAAACGAAGATTCTCTTGGTGGAAGATAACCCGGCGACGATGGAGGTGATGCATCAGGAATTAGAAGTGCTGGGTTATGACGTTGCAATTGCAAGAGACGGCGCAGAGGCCGTGGAAATGGCTGGCTCGGAACTCCCTGATCTGATTATCATGGATATGCTTATGCCCAAGATGGATGGGGGTGAGGCGACCGCTCGGATACGCAAGAATCCCAAGACTCAAGCGATTCCTATATTAGCGGCCACTGCCAAGGCCTTACCCGAGGACAGGGATATATGCCTGGCAAGCGGGTGTGACGATTACATCGCTAAGCCCTTCTCCTACAGGGAGCTGCACGCTGCAATTGAGAAGCTGCTCAAGAGGCAGTCCGAGTAAATTGGATGACGGAGTCGCGGGCACCGGCCTAAATGTCTTCCCGGGCCGTCAACGGCACATTTTGATTTGTGCCTTTGACATTAAGTGCAAACCCAGGTAAAAATAGTACAGTTCTAGTTCTGGTAAGGAGTGGAGGTAGCTACGCTCAAACAGTTCGATAAAAGAGTGAATGTGGATGGAGAATTGCACCCTCATGGGTGCAATTCTTTTTTTTGGGTAATGGAGGTATTAAGTTGCTCGAGCAGATAGAGTTCTTGGCTTCGCTTCAGATTGTAGACCAGGAGATTCGAGAAAAAGAGGGTACCAAGAGAATGCATTTGGCGCAGATCGAATTGAGAGAAAAGGAAATAGAGGCAAAGAGGGCCGAACTAGGCATCCTCAAGGTGGACTGGGAAGAGCAGGATAAACTGGGGAAGGAAAAAGAGCAGGCGCTGCAGGAGGAAAGCAGGAAGACGATGGAAAAGAGGATGAGGATGAACCGCATCAAAAACATTAAAGAGCTTCAGGCCCTGCAACGCGAGATTGATCAGATCAAGCAAGGAAATTCTCAATTAGAAGAGGAACTGCTCGCGGTCATGGAGGTGTTGGAGACCGAGGGTGCAGTTCAACAACAGAGGGAAGCAGAACTGAAGGAACTGGAGGAGGGGTGGAACGGGAGGCGAGAGGAGTTTGAGGCGGAGATTGCGGAGATCGAGCGAACAGTTGCCGAGTCCTCTAGAGTCCGCACGGAAATCGCTGCGCAGCTTAGCGGAGATCTCATGGGGCAATACGAGCTTATCTTTGCCCGCCGTGGAGGTAAGGCTGTGGTTGCAGTCTCAGAAGGGATCTGTGAGGGGTGCCACATGAACATTCCCCCTCAACTGTGGAATGAGATCATCAGAAACGACAAACTGATTCTTTGCCCCAATTGCCATCGGATCCTTTATTACAAGCTGCCGGTTCCTGAAGACAATCAGGTCAAAAGTTCATGACAGTGGAGCGTCAAGGGGAGTGGTGTCTCATGGTGGATGGGGCGGCACGGGGAAATCCTGGAGAGGCTGGGTGCGGTGCCATCATCTACGATGAGAGTGGTGAGGTAGTAGAGGAACTGTGCCACTATCTCGGTCATACCACAAACAATGTAGCTGAGTATCAGGCGCTCCTTATAGGCCTTGAGGGGGTTCTCCGGTTAGGTGTGAAAAGACTCCAAATCCGCAGTGACTCTGAGCTCCTTGTCCGGCAGCTAAATGGCATCTATCGGGTCAAGGACGAGAGACTCAAGGAGCTCTATAAGAGGGCCTCAGGTTTATTGCGGCAACTTGACGCCTACCGTATCAATCACGTGCCGCGTGAGCACAACAGGGTAGCAGACCGGTTAGCAAACCAGGCCATTGACGAGGCGCCTCGAAAGACCAGGCGATCATCGCCTATTTGCTGATGGTATACTCATTCGTACGGGTTCTTCTGAATCAACGAATTAGCGAGTCAACGAGTTCAGTGGGCTAAAGTGGGTCAAGCGGTCGCTCCCCGCTCTGCCATCATAGATGGCGTTTGGCGAGGAGAGGAAAGTCCGGACTCCATAGGACAGGGTGGCCGTTAACGGCGGCCCCGAGCAATCGGGGGAAAGTGCCACAGAAAAGATACCGCCCCGTGAAATACTGAAGGACTTGGCGGAGCAGCTTGCAGAAGACCGCAGCTTTACGTTGCGGGCTCGGCCGAAAGCTAAAGGACTTTTATCTCACGGGGTAAGGGTGAAAAGGCGAGGTAAGAGCTCACCGATTTGCCAGAGATGGTGAATGCTAGGTAAACCCCACCCGGAGCAAGACCAAATAGGAGGGTTGGGTGGTCCGCCCTTGGCCCTCGGGTAAGGTCGCCTGATCCCATGAGCAATCATGGGGCAAGAGGAATGATCGCTCTGGCTTCTCATTAGGAAGCCTGACAGAATCCGGCTTATCGATCCACTTTAGCCCCCCTCCCTTTTACCCCGTACCACAGAACACCCCGTGCGTAAGCGTGGGGATGAACCTCGTTCGAACTCCGTCGTGATAAAACGATACGTCCCCTATCCAACATGGTTGGAACGGGATGAATGTTCCGACCTCCCTGTAAGGGGAGCGCCCCAAAGCCACGGACGTAAGTCCGTGGTACGGGGTTTACCTATCTCCAACATTCCTCTCACTCTCTCCCAAAGTCATTCAGTCAACGGCGGTCGGCTTTCAGTTCATACCTGATCCCTGATAGCTGGCGGCACGTGGGCCATTTTATCGATATATTGTGATTTTTAGCGACCTTTCGGAGAGAAACACCCATATATTGATATTAGGGGAAAAGGTCACCTAAGACCTAGTTTTATAATGATTTTTCTATTGACAGAAATACTATCGGGGACTACAATCCGGCATAATGTGGGATAAAGTGGGAAAATCTCCCAAAAATAGGACTGAATAGGTATGTTCCGTGGCAGGTACGAACATACGATAGATTCCAAGGGACGCCTGAGCATCCCCTCCAGATTTCGTGAGATCCTTTTGGGCAAGGGAGACGAGCGTCTCGTCATTACCAACTTCGTCATTGATTCCATGCGTTGCCTGGACGTCTATCCTTTTGATGAGTGGCTTCGCTTCGAGGAAGAGGTCAAGAAGAAGCCAAGGTTCGATCGGCGCATGGTGATGTTTCAGAATTACTATTTGGCCGCCGCTTGTGAGTGTGCTGTTGATCAACAGGGCCGCGTCCTTATCCCGCCGCTGCTGCGCCAATACGCGGATCTCAAGCGAGATGTCGTTTTGGTAGCAGCCCTGGAAAAATTTCGTCTCTGTGACAAGGAGGCCTGGAAGAAGATCTTTACCGAGGCTGAGGAAAAGCTGATGCAGGACCCCGATTTTCTTGGTGACTTAGGGCTCTAGACAAATGGCCATTGAGGCCCGCCGTGAAGTCAGAGGACGGCGATTCAAAGGAGGGACGGTATGCTGGAACGAAAGGTAATCCAGGATATATCTGTGATCGATATCAACGGAGATATTGATTTTAGGGAGATGATACGCATCAAGGATGTCATCAGCTCCTTGATTGAGAAGGAGCAGACGAAAGTTGTCTTGAACCTTAAGGCCGTGGATCACATCAATTACCTGAGCATTGGCGTGCTCCTCGAGCGACTGAGGATCTTAAGAACTCTCAACGGAGATTTGAAGCTTGTGGGTATGAGCTATTATCTCAGGAAGATTTTTATGGTGGTCGGGATGGATCAGTTTTTCGAGGAATACACCTCGCTGGAGGAGGCGATCGAGAGTTTTGCCGAGGATTGGGAGGGGAGTGGAACCTATCACTAAACAGGCGGATGATGGATTATGCGCACGTACCGGTCTTGGTGCAGCAGGTTCTGGATCTCCTCAAACCTGAAGCGGGCAGGAGGTATCTCGATGGGACTCTGGGTGGGGGGGGTCATGCGGAGCAGCTTTTGGAGAGAAGCGGTCCAGATGGACAGGTTCTAGGACTAGACTGTGATGGAGAAGCCGTCGCAGCTGCTCAGCGCAGGCTGGAGCGTTTTGAAAACCGCCTGGTGGCTCGATGGGCGAATTTTTCAATGGCGGGAGAGATATTGGAAGAGATCGGATGGGGTAAGGTGAACGGGATCCTCCTTGACCTTGGACTCTCCTCTCACCAGATCGAATCTCCGGGGCGCGGGTTCAGTTTCAAGACAGAGGCCAGGCTAGATATGCGCATGGATCGCCGTCAGACTTTGGATGCTC
>JACZXR010000201.1 GCA_022571535.1 Deltaproteobacteria bacterium
AAGATTAAACCCTTGTCAAACATCTTTTCGCTCCTCCTGAACACCACTACGCGTGTTAAGGGTACCAGCCTTAAAAGAAGATCCTCTCCAGCGCTCGGTAAAAGTCTTTTCCCCAGTGTTTCTGCTCTCTTCTCATTTCGATCTCTTTCTTAAGCTTCATTAACCACCCTTTGTAGCGTTCTTCTAAGTCCTTGGCATGATCCTGGTATTTCTCCTCCACCTTTGATGACTGTTCAAGCTTCTTTGTAAGCTCTTTGGTCTTGGCCTCCTCGGTCGTAAGGGCCTTGCGCAACACTTGATGCGCCTGCTGGACCCTCTTGCTTCTGATTTCACCTCAGCCATGGAAAACCTCATGCATAAGGACACCCGCCTCACAATTATTTCAAATCGTGCTCCCTTTCAGCTGAAGAGAAAGGCCGGAAAGATCTATTACGATAAAAACGTTGGCGGCCTGGTCTCTGTTCTGGATGAAATAATGTGTCAAGGTGGAGGCACCTGGATCGCATGGGGGGAGTCGGAAGACACCCCCTCACGGGTTGGCATCCCGTTGGATGATCCCAAATATTTTATGCGCCTCGTCGACCTTACAGATCTAGAGGTGAGAAATTATTATCAGGGATTTTCCAATCGGGTCATGTGGCCCCTTTGCCATTACTTCCTGGATCGATGCCATTTCAGGAGCGAGTATTGGAAGGCATATCGGGGAGTGAATGAGAAGTTTGCCAGGGCTTTTGACATGGTGTCTCAAGGTCAAGACAATATTTGGATCCACGACTTTCACCTGACTCTTCTGCCCAGTCTTCTTAGAGAAAGGCACCGTGATCTATCGATCGGATTTTTCTGGCATATTCCTTTTCCATCCTCACCGGTATTTCGTGTTCTTCCATGGCGTAAAGAAGTATTGCGCGGGCTGCTGGGATGCGACTTGATTGGGTTTCAGCTTCGCCAACATGCCGATAATTTCCTTCAGTCTGTGGCGGATGTATTCAAGATCCCTGTGGACCTGGAAAGGAGTTCTGTCGAGTTTGAGGATCGGGTCATCAAGGTTGGCGTCTTTCCTGTAGGGATCGATTATAAGAAATGGAACGATCTAGCCACGAGCCCTGGCAATATTGAGAAGGCCCGGCAGATACGTAGAGAGGTAGGTGCTGAGCACATTCTCATAGGTGTAGATCGTCTCGATTACACCAAGGGAATTCGCGAGAGGCTCCGTGCCTATGAGCATTTTTTAGAGAAGTATCCCGAGTATCATGGACGGATTTGCATGGTGCAGATAGCAGTTCCTTCTCGCACCCGTGTAGAGGAGTATAGAATTTTAAGACGCGAAATCGACGAGACGGTAGGTCGAATCAGCGGACGCTTCAGCACTAGAAAGTGGGTTCCTCTACGTTATCTTTATAAGACCTTTCCGATGGAGGAGCTGGTGAACTATTACGCCGCTGCCGATACGGCCATGGTCACACCTCTCAGAGACGGAATGAATCTGGTCGCTGAAGAATACGCCGCCTCTCGTATCCGGGAAGACGGTTGTCTAATTCTCAGCGAGTTTGCCGGGGCTTCAGGGATTCTTGGCGATGCGGTTATAGTGAATCCTTACGACATTGATGGTGTGACAGAATCCATCCATCTTTCTCTGACCATGAAGGAGGGCGAAAAGCGAAGTCGGATGCAGAGACTCCGCCAAGCCGTCAAAAAGAGGGATGTGTACTGGTGGTGCCAGACTTTTTTATCAACCCTAATGGATGTGAATAGCAAAGATCCCTACCAAGAAAGTCTATTTCCGACTAGCAAAGTGCTTTGAAGGCAAGCAACGGTCAGTTTAGTCTCCCATTACTATTGTTTCAGAAAGCCCATGTCGATGAGAATTTGGAGCACGTAGATACGCCTCTGGATTTTCCTATCCCGTGAAAAGCCTGGCCCGGTTACGAAGTGACGCCCTATCTATCTTTCATGATGGTTTAAAAGCCGCCGATCCTGTCAATGCCGTCAAACGACACCTCAACCTTCAAGGTGACAGGCTGGAGATCCAGGAACAGATGTATGATCTTTCCACCTACGAGGGAATTTATCTCGTGGGGGCAGGGAAGGCCGGGGCGAAGATGGCCCGAGCAATTGAGGATCTCCTCGGTAAACGGCTGAAAGCCGGGATCGTCAATGTCAAATACAGTCATTCGGTTCCCCTGGATTTTGTCAGAGTCAACGAGGCAGGTCATCCTCTGCCAGATGAGGCTGGTTTGGAAGGAACCGAACAGATCATCCAACTGCTGCTTCGTACCCACAAAAATGATCTGGTCCTATGCCTCATCTCTGGGGGTGGATCGGCCCTTATGCCCTGCCCGGCTAAAGGGCTGACTCTTAAAAGTAAGCAGCGGGTGACTGAACTCCTTTTAGAATCTGGGGCACCAATCCAGGAGGTCAACGCGGTGAGGAAACACCTTTCCCAAATTAAAGGAGGCCGGCTGGCAGGACTGGCCTATCCGTCAACCTTAATTTCGTTGGTTCTCTCTGACGTTATTGGCGATCACCTGGAGACCATTGCCTCAGGGCCGACGGTCCCCGACGGGAGCACTTTTTTGGATTGCCTGCACATCTTCGAGAACTATAGCCTCAAGGACAGGGTCCCGTCAGATGCAATGGAGATCCTGGAGAAGGGTATCAGGGGCGAGATCGAGGAGACACCAAAGACCCATAACCGGGTCTTCCGGCGGACCCAGAATGTAATCGTCGGGAACATTTTCCTGGCCCTCGATGCGGCAAAGAAGAAGGCCGATGAATTAGGATATTACAGTCTCATCCATTCCGGCAATATTGAGGGGGAAACCAGGGATGTGGCCAGAGTGCACGCGGCCATCGCCAAAGAGATTCTCAGCACGGGCAGTCCTGTTCAGAGACCGGCCTGTATCATCTCAGGGGGTGAAACTACAGTGACCGTTCGAGGCAGAGGGTTGGGTGGGCGAAATCAAGAGTTTGCACTGGCGTCGGCCATCGTCATTGACGGATTGGAAACAGTGGTCGTTTTGAGTGGGGGAACCGATGGGGTGGATGGTCCGACCGATGCGGCCGGTGCGATCGCCGATGGAACGACTCTACGGCGGGCCCATGGAATGGGCTTGGATGCACAACACTATCTTCAGGAGAATGATTCCTATCATTTCTTTCGGCCGCTCGGTGATTTGCTCATTACCGGACCAACCTATACCAATGTAATGGATCTGCATTTGCTGTTGGTGGCATGATAGGGCATGGTTGGACAATGATTCGGTTTTTGTACCCTTTTGAGAAAGGAGAAACAAAGAAAAGATGGCCTCTCAAAAGATTCTTTTGGAGGAAAGGGAGGGTGTTGCCACTCTAACTCTGAACCGTCCGGAACGGGACAATGCAGTAGATTCGGAGATGATGGAGGCCCTGTCGGAAACGCTTGCAGGAGTGAGGAATAGGGCGCTCTCCAGGGTTCTCGTGGTTCGGGGAAATGGAGACCATTTCTGTGGCGGGCGCGAGCCAGGTACGACACCGCCGAAAAGCCCCAAAGAATGGAAAGAGGTACTCAACAGGATTACTCAGGTAAACCAGCTGCTCACGTCCTTTCCCGGAATCACGGTTTCTCTGGTGCACGGGAAGGCATTTGGGTTTGGTCTCGGGCTGGCGGTCGGGTGCGACATTACGCTTGTGGCAGAGGGTGCCCGTTTGGCTTTTCCCGAGGTCAAGGCCGGACTGCCTCCAACCATTGTGATGTCATACCTCGGACGACTAATCCCCAGGAAAAAGGCCTTTGAGCTTGTGATTACCGGGAGAGAAATGAACCCCCAGGAAGCGGAGCGCCTGGGGCTGGTGAATCGAGTCGTGCCCGCGGATCAGCTTGTGGCGGAAGGTGAGCGCTGGGTCTCTCTACTTCTCAAGCAGAACGCAGAGACCCTTAAGACCTGTAAGGACTTTTTCCGTGACACGGCCGACCTCAGCTCAGAGGATGCCGTTCAATACGGCGTCACGCTGCTGGCGAATTTCATGTCCAATAAACCCAAGAAATGAGGCATCAGGCTAGGAGCCCTTGGCGATCGGACCGCGATAACTCCGGAGCCACTCTATGAAGGCCACGATCTGATCTACCATATAGTTGTGATACTTCTTACCCTTCTCTGGAGAGGCCTTGATGGATGGGGAAAAGGAGCCTGTGGCTGCGAAGGAGCGTTCCTCGGCGCTGGTCCACGGAGTATCGATAACTTCATGCGTTGTAGAGAAGAGGTCTTCATGAAACCAGGGAGAGAAGGTCTCCGCAAAAGAGACCTGCTCTGTTGTCAGGCGGTCGGCCTTGATCAGGTGAGGGAATTTGTACCAGCACTCCGAGATCTCCAGCTCGCCACTGTGGTGCTCTAATGCCTCTTTGGTTTCGTTGGCGACTTTCTTGGCTATCTTCATCGGGTCTATGACTGCAAAGAAGACCTCCGGCATCTCGTACTCACGGAGGTTCTTTGTGGCGGAGATAAGGGCGGGTAGGTTAGCTCCCTTGTGCCCGTTGATAAAGAGAATTTTCCGGAAGCCATGTTTGGCGAGGCTACGACTCATATCCTTTATTACGGCAATCAGGGTCTCAGTACGGAGCGAGATCGTACCTGGAAATCCAAGGTGATGAGAGGAGTCGCCAAACCAGAGCGGAGGGGCACAGAGTACCTTTGTTGCTTTTGCGACATCCTCAGCAAGGGCAATAGCGACCAGTGAATCCAACCCCAGAGGACCTGCCGGTCCGTGCTGTTCTGTACTCCCTACGGGGCAGATGATGATGTTGGATTCTTTGAGATAAGCATCCACGTCTTCCCAGGTGAGTTCCTGGAGCCATACTGAACGGAAATCATAAGGCATAACTTTACCTCCCTCTATATTGGCTAACCCCGCGGCTTGCCGCGGGGTTACCTAGTAACTTGATTCAATGTAAACCCCGCCTCTTGAGGCGGGCACAAAGCCGATGGGGTTTCCAAAGGGGAGAAGCGGTAGCTCTTCCCTTTGGTTGAGCACGGGGATTCAAACCCCGTGTTCGATATAACTTGATTTTCACTTTGTGTCCTTCGTGCTCTTCGTGGTGATATTTCTCTCTTGCTGAAACAGATAAGAGACTGTGGCCGGCTTCACTGGCCTGCTAAACCGTCAGCTCCTGTGACATGTGATAGTATTTGTCTACCACGAAGCACACGAAGATCACGAAGAATTTACAATCAAATTATATC
>JACZXR010000202.1 GCA_022571535.1 Deltaproteobacteria bacterium
GGTGGGTTACGTGCGCAGCTGGATCACTGCCCTCGGATCTCTCTCCATGTTGGTGTCTGTCCAGCAGGAGCAGAGATAAGGTGGGTCCTCATGTTAACACCTCGTTAACATTTCCAGCCAAAAATGAGAGTTTATGAGTTTGCTTCTGCAAAATGTGCAGAATGTGAAGAATCGAGAAAGATGAACAAAAACGGTGGGCTATCGCTAACCCACCGTCCTTGCTGAATTTCCCGAAAAAGCTTGCGCTAGATGCAGACACTAACCAGAAAAGGGTATCCTGTCAATCGAACATCGGCCCCGAGGTCGGGTTTCAGGCAGAGCTGGACACTGCCTCCAGCCGGGGTGAGGGTTTTTACATTAACTGACTGTAGGAGGGGTCAAAAGTGGCCTCTTTTTCCGGGAGACCTCGATCCGGCGGGGCATGCACCTCCTCCCAAAGAGCCAAGTAAGATTAGCCTTCAGCCATCAGCATTCAGTTTTCAGCTCCTGACTGATAGCTGACCGCTGACTGCTGACAGCTTTGAGTAACTCGCTGGATAGATGGAGGAGCGATCTCGACAAACTCCCGTGAAGCTGATGTCTTTCTTGTTAAGTCGCCGCTACAAAATGGAATATAGCAGCTCTAGAACAGGGGGCTCATGCCAGGTAGCCCCTAGCATTCTATCATAGACACCGATAATCAAAGCAAGAAACATGAGTGCAACGCCGAAAGACCACCACCAACTGACTTCACCGTAGACACGCAGGTAAAAGAGCATACCTACTGGTAACGCGATGTGAAAACCAAATAGCCAGATTGCCGAATAGAGGCCCACTATAAAGAAACAAATTTGGAAAAAGCGCGCTCTCTCGCCAGCAGGATCACCTCCAGTACGGAATCCGATATCCATGATCTGTCCCGGCGCATCCCCGGCCCGAACAAAGAGCACCATTAGCCGATACAACCAGAAAGGAACACCGATGCCGACCGTGATCCACGGCATAAGCGCCGAGCCCAGAGACCATTGGAGTGATTCGACAAAGAGGTAAATAAAAAAGCCGCCTACCAGTAGCAGCAAAACGATTTCTCCCGACACCTCGAGGGAGAATCGCAGGCGGGCTTTCGAGTTTTCGCCCGCTGGAGCGTTATCCGTTTCGCGTTTCGTTGTAGACCTCTCCACGTTTTTTCTCGCTTGTCCTAACTGGCTATGAGCTTGCGCTAGCAGATTCTACCAACACTTTTTTTGCGCTCGCCTGAATCCGTAGGCTCACGATCATGACGAAGACCATGATGGCGATAATAGCCAAAAACTGCGGCCGTTGGAACATAGAAAAACCGTAGGTGTTAGCGGATATCCATAGGAACTTTTCAACGATGTCCGCCAACACAACTGCAATAAGGATTGGCGGCCGGGGCCATCCATACTTTTTCATGAATACTCCAAGCACGGTGAGTCCCAGAACTAGGGCAAGGTCTTCGATGGAGTATGAGGCCTGGTAGGCAGCCAGGGTTACGATGCCGATAACGATGGGTGCCAGCACATTCGGTGGGACCGCCGCGATTCTTGTAACGAGAGGTGCGGCGTAGAGCATGATTGGAACGACGATAATGTTAGCCAGCATGATAATGTACACTAGACTTATAGTGAGGTCCAGGTGGGTCGTGAGCATTGCGGGACCGGGTTGAACGCCTGATATCACCAGTATTGCCAGGAGAATGGCCATTCCTCCGCTCCCTGGAATACCGAACACCACCGTTGGTATTAGCACCCCGCCGTCCACTGAATTATTGGCGGAGTCGGCCGCAATGACGCCACGAATGTCACCTTTGCCAAAGGTCTCCGTGCCTCCCTTCTCCGTAAGACGAGCCGAGGCGTAGGCGATCCAGTGGGCGCCGGAAGATCCGACACCAGGCATCATGCCCACGAAGGTGCCGATCAAGGAAGAACGCACGAGAAGCCATTTGTGATTCATCGCCTCACGCATACCACGGAAAACATCGCGATCGGCCTCTTTAAGCATCGTGTCCAGGCGCTCGCGGGCGATAGGGGTGTCGGCGACAACCAGGTCGATGGCCTCAGGCAGTGCAAAAAGTCCGACGACAATGGGGACTAGCGGCACGCCGTCCCACAGATAGTCCAGTCCGAAGTTAGCCCGCACTACGCCAGTAATTGGAGAGAAGCCAATCATCGCGATGGCGAGTCCAAAGGTAGCCGTAAGAACTCCCTTGACGAATGCCCCGGAGCTGACGATTGCCACACACAAAAGGCCCAAGAGTGAGAGCAGAAAAAACTCCGCGGATCCGAATAGCCTCAGCAGTTCACGGGAAATCGGCAGGGCCAGGAGCAACGCTAGTGCGCCAATGATTCCGCCGACGAGCGTACACGTATAGCTGGCGCCGAGGGCGACGCCGGCTAGTCCTTTTTGGGCCATGGGGTAGCCGTCTAGAATCGTTGCCTGCGCCGATCGGGCACCAGGAATACCCATTAGGATAGAGGGGACCGGCTCGGTGATATCGCTTGCCGCTAGGAAAAAAACCACGGCCGTAACTGTGATCCAAGGATCCAGGTAGCCGGCAAACCCCAGAACGATGACGGCAATGGGTAAGTTCCCGCCTGGCATCATGCCTGATATCAGAGAAATCGGCAGCATGATAAGCATCACCAGTAAGGGTCCTGGAGAAAACAGCTGCACCGCGGCATCTATTGCTGCTTCAAGCATCATTTACACCTAATCATGTTGTGCTTGACACAGGTCTAGTCTCTCACGAGCGCGGTGGGCTGTGAGCCCACCGCGCGTTGTAGGCTTAGCTTTATGATTATTGAGCAAGGAGACGTTTCAATAGTTTCGCTCCATCGGGCGTCAGCCTAGCAAAGGACTTGACCAATTGATTGAAATCATCGGCCGTACCTAGCCCGACCTCCAAACCAGCGGCCTCCGCTGCCTTTAGAAACCCGGGATCGCGTGTCGTGGCTTCGAAAGCCTTCTTCCACACATTATACATATCGTCTGGCACGCCCGGCGCCGTTACAAAAATGCGGCTGAAAACATTGAACGAAACGGCAACCTCAAAAGCGTTGCGCTGGTCTTTGTTAGCTTCCACGATTTCCAGAATGTGCGGGATTTTTTTGGCACCTAACTTATCCATCCAGTCCTTCGAAGGCTCCTTTTCCCACCAAAAAATCGGGGCAACAATCTTCTCTTTAACCCATCGGGGAAACAGGCGGGGTACGTGCTCTGCCGTGCAACGGTCGATGCTGTCAGTCTCGCCTCGGTCGAACGCCGCCATAATTTCCGATGTTCCGCCGTAGCCATAGACCATTTTGATTGGTCCCCCGAGAAATGACACGAACTGCGGGCCCATCCCGAAAGCCGCTCCAGGCGCGGAATCCCCATTCGTGAGACGCCGCCCGACTTTCTTTACTTCGTCCCATGTGGTTGCGATGCTACGTCGAGTACACCAGATACGCGACACCTTGTTGGCGCTCGGGCTCCCCAGGACGCGGACGGTTTTGAGATCGAAATCGGGAACATCTACACCACTGAGCTCACGCTGCACGAAGCGGGGGTGGAGCAATCCGATCGTCAATCCATCCGGCTTGGCCCTCATCGTAGCCCGCAAGCCGCGAAGCTGCCCGCCGCCCGGGATGTTTTTCACGATGAACCTTGGATTTCCCGGTAAGTATTTTCCCGAGAAACGCGCCACCATTCGAGCGAAAGTGTCATAGCCTCCGCCTGGTGACGAACCGACGATGATCCTCACCGTCTTGCTTTCAAAAACCTTGGCCAGATCTCGTGCATCGATTGGCAGCACGGAAGCCAACAGCACTGCCGTTGCGGCTAAAGTTACCCACACGAAAGAAGATAATCGGTGCCTCATAGCTAGTCCCTCCATAAATTATGATTTTTTCCTAGGGGTCACAGGATCCGACAAACACTATTAGAAAAAGGTTGCTGAAGTCAACCTACAGGGAAAAAGGTGCAGAGACGCCCGCGTATACGCACAATTGTTAGAACACAATTAAAGAAATGTCACGACAGCAGCACTCCCTCGCTCTTGATATCCCCGGTGCGCCGGAGGCGATAATTTGCCAATTCTTTTTGGGCTCGGAGCCGTTCTAGGACTAGGTTTGCTAAGGTTAGCGTACGATGATAAGGAGAAAAGGATGCGATTTGCTTCTGTGAGGCCGGAAGGCCTAGGCATAATTACGGATAATGACCTTATCCTTATAGGAGAGGTCCTGGGACGAGAGGGTTCCCTCCCCAATGGTGCGACGATGGTTGATCTCATCACCCGATACGATTCGCTTAAGCCCTCACTGGAAAAGGCGCTGACAGAAGGGCACCGTGTTAATCTGGTCCCCGGGAGACTTAAGGCACCTGTCGAAAGACCGTCGAAAATCTGGGGAGCGGCGTCTAACTACCGGAGAGGCAGTAGAGATTTGGGGGAGGGAAAGGGTAGGGGGGCGGCAAAGGTATACACGCCTGAGGATATTCTGGAAATGTTCTTCTTAAAGCCCCCTTCGTCAGTTATCGGCCCGGGAGAAAATATTGTTATTCCCAGGGGTGCGGACACAGTTTTTCCCGAGCTCGAACTCGGCATTGTAGTAGGAAGAGAAGGCAAAGATCTATCAAGAGATCAGGCAATGGAGGTGGTTTTCGGTTACACCATTATCTTGGATGTGACGGCACGGGGTTACGGTTCGGGAGAGCGCCTTCCGGCAAGCCGGTGTGTGCGTAAGGGCTTCGATACGTTTGCTCCGCTCGGGCCCTGGATCGTGACCCGAGACGAAATCCCCGATCCCCAGAAGCTCCAGATGCGCCTTTGGGTCAACGGAGAGCTTAGGCAATCGGCAAGTACAGACGCCATGATAAACGGAGTTGTTGATCTCGTGAGCTATCTCTCCAGCGTCAGCACCCTGGTGCCTGGTGACATTATTGCCACCGGTAACCCAGATGCGCCGGCTTTTCAAAAACAGCTTGTAGCGGGCGATTCACTTAAGGCGGAGATCGAGGGAATCGGGGAATTAAGCCTAGGGGTCAAAAGGGCAGAGGAGAATTGACCTAACACTTCCCCAGTCGTCGTGAACTTTATCGCTTAGCAACTACTAACCCCGATCCGAAATTAATCAGTCAAGGAAATCTTCCCTAATGAGCATCAGGCCGCAATAAAGACCTGTTTGCCCCGTACCACAGAACGCCCCGTGCATGAACGCAGGGATGAATGTTCTAA
>JACZXR010000203.1 GCA_022571535.1 Deltaproteobacteria bacterium
CGACATCATCGCACATGAGTTGGGGATAGATCCCGTGGAGATGCGTCTCAAAAATGCCGTGGAGAATGGAGACACGAATCCTTCAATTGGTCGCCTAGAAAACGTCAATGCCAAGGAGACCCTGCGCAAGGCGGCAGACGCGAGCGGGTGGGGTTCGACGCCCCGGAGAAAAAATCACGGTCGGGGCATTGCCCTGGGACAGTGGTTCATAGGCGGGCAACCGTCGAGCGCGGGAGTTAAGCTCAACGAAGACGGCACCGTGACGATCATAACCGGCGTCGTCGACTTGAGCGGGACCGCTACGTCTCTAGCGCAGATTGTTGCCGAGGTCCTCGGGGTCAGGTTGGATGATGTTCAAATCCGGACTGCGGACAGTGATGTTGCCCCTCATTCAACTATTAGCGCCGGAAGTCAGGCTTTGAGAAGTATGGGATCGGCCGCCAAATATGCAGCCGAGGAGGCCAGAAAGCAGATCAAGGAGGTGGCCGCGGATAAGCTGGAAGCAGATGCAAACGATTTGGTCCTTGAGGACAACAGAGTTTTTGTGAAAGGGACCCCGGAAAAAGGCCTCTCCCTTGGCCAGGTGGCTCAGCTCTCCATGACCCACAAGCGCGGGCCTATCATCAGCGCCAATTCATATTCTCAGTTTCCGGAACAGCCTGCATATTCTGCGCATGTTGCCGACATCGAAGTGGATCCGGAGACCGGCAACATAAAAATTCTGCGCTACGTGGCCTCACAGGATGTGGGTAGGGCCATCAACCCCCTGTCGGTGAGAGGTCAGATCCAGGGCGCAATTATGCAAGGCCTCGGTCAGGCACTGAGTGAAGGGTGCTTTTTCAAAAACGGCAAGATGCAGAACGCAGGTTTTCTTGACTATAAGATCTTTAGCTCCCTCGACGCGCCGAATGTTGAGGTGCATCTTGTGGAGCGTGAGGATAATAATGGACCGTTCGGTGCCAAAGGAGTGGGAGAGCCCCCTATAATGCCGCCGGTCGCCTTGATCGCCAATGCCGTCTATGACGCTGTTGGAGTAAGGATCTATGATCTCCCCATCACTCCGGAAAAGATCGTGAGGGCGATACAGGAAAAAGATAAAGGGTGAGATTAAAAAATAAGGTCGCTCTGGTCACTTATCAATCTATCTTCCACGATCGGCCGAGGGGTCCACGCCAACTTTAGCGCGTATGCTGTCTCTAAATGGGGGATCGAAGGGTTTACCCAGACTCTAGCCGCAGAGGTGAGGTCTTGTGGGATCAGAGTCAATTCGGTGGAGCCGGGCTACGTGGCAGCGAAACTCACTGGCTACCAGGGCAGCCGGCCCGAGTCTGTGACCGACGTTTTTGTTTTTCTCGCCGCCGACGAATCTAAAGAGGTCACCGGAAAGATGCTCAGCCCTTCGGCTGGAAATCACAGCTAGGGAAAAAGTGGGGCGGGCATTTTTTTCTAATAGGTGGAGCCGCTTCCTGACCCGCCACCTAATAGCTTCAAGGCTTGATTCGCCTTTTCCACGGCATCTGCGTGCTCGCCCTCCTCGTGGAGCTTCAGGGCCCCGTCGAGTAATGCCTTTATCTCGCTGATCTTCTTCGAGGACAAACCGGCCTTGGCCAAAAGATCTCGCCCCTCTTGGACCAGCGACGGACACTCAAAGGTCCATGCAGGCTGAAAAATCATCACGAGACTCAAGCATGCCACTGCTGCCAGCGCGTTTTTCATATATCTTCCTCCCAGCGCATAGGATGTCCCTGACATCGGGCTTGGCTTCATCTGCTGAGCTAGATTCCTAACAACTTTTCAATCCTGGCCTGATCGAAACCGACAATTGCCTCTCCGTCGATGAGAGTGACCGGCGTGCTCTGATAACCCATGCCGATTAGCTCTTGCATGGCCTCCTGGTCCTCGCGTATGTTTTTGTCCACAAAAGCGATTCCCTTTTGAGAAAGAAACTCTTTCTCACTATGACATGGCCCTCAGCCGGGTTGGGTAAAAATGACGATAGAGTTTGCCATTCTACAGTTTCCTCCACAGAAAGTGTTGTGGTCGGTTATCTTTGTAGCATTTCTCATGGAGATTGGCAAAGCACGTTGAGCTGACATCAGTTTATTGGCCGCGATCTGCGTATGCTGGTAGCGGTAGACCTGTGCTTTATGCTATGAGTATTGGTAAGTCTCTCGATTTCAAGGAGGTTCTAGTTCATGAAGCTTTACCACTTCCCGGCATCCACTAACTCCCGTAAAGTTAGAATTTTGTTGATAGAAAAAGGGTTGGAATATGAGCGTATCGATGTCGACCTCACCAAAAAGGAACAGAAAAACCCCGAATACTTGAAAATCCATCCTTTTGGCCAGGTTCCTGCTTTAGACGATGACGGGTTCATTGTTTATGACTCGACCATTATTAACGAGTATCTGGAAGATGAGTATCCTCACCCGCCCCTTCTTCCCAACGATTCGGAGGGCAGGGCGCGTGCGCGGTTGATGGAAGACTTTCGTGACATCTACTTCACTCCTCACTTCGTCGAGATCATTCATGAGGTTCGAAAACCCGAGACAGAGAGAGATCAAAAAGTCATCCAAAATGCCAAAGGGATAATCACCCAGTGTTTTGACCGGATCGAGAGGGAGCTGAAAGGAAGGGATTATCTGGCCGGGACCTTTAGCCTTGCCGATATCTCTTTCATGCCGAACATCGCTCTCCTGGAACGCCTCGAAATTCCGGTGGACCCCAAATACAAGAACATGCGTGCCTGGATAGAGCGTCTGAAGGCCAGGCCGAGCTTTGCGGAATCGGCCAAATAAGTCGACTGGAAAAGCTTGAGCATTCTCTTCGCCTGGCTCGTCCACCTTTATACAGCATCAGGGGCCGTCCTCGCATTCTTGGCCATTTTCTTAATTGAACAGTCAAGGTTTCAGGAGGCCTTCTGGCTCATGGCGCTGGCGGTCGTGATCGATGCCACCGATGGCACCTTGGCGCGCAGGGCTCACGTAAAAGAGATCATTTCTTGGTTTGACGGCGACCGTCTGGAAGACATCGTTGACTATCTCAACTATGTGCTTGTCCCTTGCGTTTTGATGATCCGGGCCGATCTCCTGCCGCAAGAAGATGCCCTGTGGCTGGTAGCGTTTCCACTCCTTGCCAGTGCCTATGGTTTTTGCCAGAAAGCGGCTAAGACTTCGGACCACTTTTTTCTCGGTTTTCCTTCGTACTGGAACATCGTTGCCTTTTATTTTTACGTCTTAAAAACTCCGCTCTGGGTTAACGCATTTCTTGTCCTTATCTTTTCAGCCCTTGTCTTTGTCCCGATTAGATACCTTTACCCGAGCCGTAGTCCAGTCCTGCGCGGTCTTACGGTGAGCCTAGGCGTTCTTTGGGGGGTAATGGTCCTGATCATTATTTACCTACTTCCTCACCCCCCCACTTCTCTAGTGCTTGGGTCACTTTTATTCCCCGCCTACTACCTGATTCTCTCATTCTGGCTGGAGGCCAGCAGGCGAAGGATCTTTACCTGAGCTTTTCCTATGCAGTACAGAGACGGAGACTAACCATGACTGACAAGAGTCAGAGAAGATTTTTTGCACTTCTGGCCATGACCCTTCTGGGAGGCTGTGCCCTTCTTATGCCTTTCCAGGCGCGGCAAGTCGATGCTTTACAATCACGTAAGCCTAAGTTCATCTTCATCTTTCTGGCTGACGGAGCAGGGATTACACACCTCGAAATTACCAGGATGTACAATCAGCTGGTTTATAACGAGGGATTGAATATTACCGACAGGATCTTCACGGAAGGGTCGCTTGGACTCATGACGACCCACTCTGCGGATCGCCTCGTTAGCGATTCTGCCGCTTCGGCTACGGCATTGGCGAACGGCTGCAAGGCCAAAAACGGTTGGGTGGGGATTTGCGCTGACGGTAGTATCCCCAAGTCGGTCCTGGAGATAGCCAAGAGGAGAGGGATGAAGATCGGTCTTGTGACGAGCGCGGCCGTGTATGACGCGAGCCCCGCGGCGTTCAGCATTCATATACACAGCAGAAGGTTAGCCGACGAAATTGTTGAGGCTTACCTGGACTACCAACCCGATCTCTTGATGGGTGGCGGCCGGAATCGATTCTTGCCGAAGGACCGGAAAGAAGGCCGGAGAAAAGATTACAAGGACATGATCGCCCTTTTTAGAAATAAGGGCTATGCCTATGTCTCAACTAGGCAGGAACTCATGGAGGTGGAAGGCCCAAAGGTACTCGGCCTTTTCAGTTTGGCCGATATGGGCTTTGAAATCGATCGCGATGAAGGCAGTGAGCCGTCTGTATTTGATATGACTCAGGCGGCCATCAGGATTCTTCAGGAAGGCAAAGGAATGGGCTTTGTGCTATTCATCGAGAACGAGAATATCGACACCAGCGCTCACCTGTCGGATGTAGCAGCTCTTATTCACGAAGTTAGAGAATTTGATCGGGCGGTGGGTTTGGCCTACGAGTTCTACAAAAAGCATCCTCAAGAGACACTGATACTGGTTACCTCAGATCATGAGACAGGAGGATTGGCCCTCACTGGTGCTGCCAGGCAGATCAAGTTCATTGGCCCAGTTGGCCGGGTGCTTCCCTCAAGAGAGAGCCTTAAGAGGATCCATTCAATCCGGATTTCTATCAGACGAGCGGCACGCCTGTTGGGGAGACGGCCTTCATCAGAAGACATCGATAGCCTCATGGCCGAGCATTTCAAGGGGTTCGTTCTTACAGCAGAACTCAGAGAGGTATTGTTAAAGAAGAAACGGCTTGGCCCTACTTTTTATTCTAAAGCGACAGCCGCTGCCCTCGGTGCGATGGTGGCACACAATACGCAGGCGTACTGGATCGGGCGCGGACATACGAACCAGCCGGTCTTTGTAGGCGCATTGGGCGTAGGGGCTGAAAGGTTCCGTGGCTATCAGGATAACACAGACTTCGCTCGCCACCTGTTTGCCCTCTTAGGAGAGAAAAGGCAGCAGGCAGAAGGCAGCGAGCAGTGAGCTGAGGGTCGAGAGCCAGGTAAAATTTGAGAGGCAAGTGTCGAGAGCTGGAAGTTCAGGCTCTTAGCACTCAGCTCTAGACCCCGATCCGAAATTAATCAGTCCCAAAAATCCTCACTAATGCACATCAGGCCGCAACAAAGACCTGTTTGTAGTGCGAACCGGCAACTCACCTCCAGTATAGTTGCAGACCGAAGATCATAATGT
>JACZXR010000204.1 GCA_022571535.1 Deltaproteobacteria bacterium
CTGCCTCGGCTCCAGCATTCATCTGTCGGGCGCGGCCCAGGGGAGAATGGACGATCCTGACACTCCGGGATTGAACCACTTCTGGCGTCCCATCGGAGCTTCCCCCGTCGACGACTATTCGCTCGACACCGTTGGACTTCTGGGTGCTGTTGAGCGCCACATCGATCACGTCAGCCTCGTTGTAGGCCGGGATAATAACGGAAATATCTGTGGGAGAGCCGGTCACCAACCTCTATTCTATCTCGCTTGGTCCCGGTGAGATCAAACCGGGCTGCAAATATCAGGTTCCAGCGCGCTTCGCGCGCGTTCCAGTTTCAAGGTTTCAGAGACATTCTGGATTCTGAATTCTGGCTGCTGAATACTGAGGTATAATACTCATAGACTACGCGGGCCGCACTGGGGGCAAGGCGAAATCCGCCTTTGCCCGCTACCACTGTTGGGTTTCCCGAAACTCCGCAATGCCGGTCCCAGGAGTCAGTACTGGTGATGTGGTGGTCAAACCAGAGGCTGCAGTTTGGGTGGTACGGTAGGTTGGTGATGATATCCCCTTCGCGAATCTTCACCATGCCGTCCTGCAAAAATTTGGGTTCGACGTAGAGGTAGGAATCAACGTCTTCCACCAAAGTGATAAGGGCCCCGCAAACCAGGCCGTCAAAGTCTGGCCTCGTTACCAGTCTCATCCGCCGATCACCTCCTCCACCGTGGTCAGGCCGATTCCTAGGGCGGTGGAAACGCCGGCGTGGGTTACCTTTCCCTGATAGGTATTCAGACCCCTGGCAAGGGCGGGGTTTTCATGCATGGATTTCATGACCCCCAAATCGGCGATTTCCAGGCCGTACGAGAGCGTCGCATTGGTCAGGGCGTAGGTGGAGGTGTTCGGAACAGCAGCGGGCATATTGGTGACGCAGTAGTGGACGACCCCTTCATCTATATAGATGGGATGAGAGTGCGTGGTGGGGTGGGAGGTCTCGGCGCATCCACCCTGATCGATGGAGATATCGACAAATGCTGTCCCTGGTTTCATGAGCTTTATGATAGAGCGGGAGAGGAGCTTAGGTGTTTTGGCTCCAGGTATAAGCACTGAGCCGACCACCAAATCCGCGTCCACCACTTCTTCCTCCACATTGGCCCGGTTCGACATCAACGTTGTGATACGACCCCCGGTAATATCATGAATGTAGCGGAGTTTGGAGGGATTCACGTCTAAAACGTTGACATGAGCACCCATACCTGCGGCCACCTGACACGCGGTGGAGCCGGAAATCCCCGCTCCCAAGATCACCACTTTTCCAGGACGTACGCCAGAGGCCCCACCAAGGAGCACGCCCCTGCCCCCGTTCTCAGCCTGAAGGCACCAAGCCCCGACCTGGAGAGAAAGACGCCCGGCAATCTCGCTCATGGGTGTCAATAGAGGAAGGGAATTGTCCTCTAGTTGAATCGTCTCGTAGGCGATAGAGGTGACTTTTTTCTTGGTCAGAGCCCGGGTCAATGACTCGTTGGCGGCGAGGTGCAGGTAGGCAAAGAGGATTAGGTCCGAGCGCATGAGGTGGATCTCCTCCGGCAGAGGTTCCTTGACCTTCATAAGGAGGTTGGCCTGTTGCCAGACCTCCGAGGAGGACTCTATAACCGTTGCCCCAGCTGCTTCATAGGGCCGGTCCACGATGCCGCTTCCAAGACCGGCTCCCTTTTCGACTAACACTTGATGACCGTGGGAAATAAAGGCTGAAACCCCAGCAGGGGTAATGGCGACTCGATTTTCCTCTTCTTTGATCTCTTTGGGAATACCTATGATCATCGCCAACACAATTAGTCTAGCCCGAATAGGGAGTCAAGGAAAGAAGCGCTCAATTGTGAAAACCGTGGGCTCAGAGGAAGCCGAGGGGGCCTTCTCCTCAGCAGGAGCCAATGGGCCTCTGCTTGTCTGCTCCCAACTACCCAACCTAACGGCGAAACTGAGCTGCGGTAGGCTTACCTGCCCTGCTAAACCGTCAGCTCCAGTGACATGGTATAGTATTGTCTACCACGAAGTACACGAAGTACACGAAGATCACGAAGAATTTCACAATCAAAATATATCGACCACAGGGTTTCCAACCCCGTGGTCGACCAAAGGGAAGAGCTACCGCTTCTCCCCTTTGGATACCCCATCGGTAATGTATCTGCGGCAAGCCGCAGGATATCCTTAATAATCAGATTTCACTTTGTGTCCTTCGTGCTCTTCGTGGTGATATTTCTCTATCGCTATAACCTGCATATTCTCTATGAGGACGTTTGTATCGGATGTCTCCCTTTCTTCGGAGCAGACCCCCTCGGCTGCAAACCCCGTCCCACGGACATTTGTCCGTGGCTTTGCGGTGCGGCCCTTCGGAGTAGTTCAAAGCATTAATTCTCACACTCCCGTGCGGGGCGTTCTGTGGTACGGGGCAAACGGTGTGTGCGTTTTCTCCTCTCACCATACTTTAGCAATTGAGCCCTTCTCGCCTTGCAACAAACGGTAGAACAAGGATAGATTCAAAATCCATCCTCACCCGTGCGAGGCTTTATGACAATTTAGCAGGGAAGCATGGCCAAACTACCAGGTGCATACGGTGTTTTTCGGAATGAGTTTGAGAGTATCGCAAATGCCTACAACCAACTGGGCGAAGAGTCGGCCGAGTGGGGGCCACTGAATAATAAGACCATGCGGCTTGTCAAGCTGGGCATTGCCATTGGTGTAGGTCTGGAGAGAGCAGTGCACTCTCACACCCGCCGCCGCAAAAAAAGTAGTGGAGAGAAGACATACTCACCGGTAGTTCCGGTGGGCATATCTCGCAGTTCGCTCTTTGTTAGACGGCAAATTATGCCGGTCCGTTTAACCCCCCTCAGGCTCGTCAATACAAGATAACGGAGGATCGTATGGCAAAGCTTCTTTCTGTAAATGTCTCCCTGCCCAAAGAGATCGTTGCCAAAGGAAAGACTGTGAGAACTGGGATTTTCAAAGAGCCCGTACACGGTCGGGTAAGGGTTAATGCTCTGAATATCGAGGGTGACGGTCAGGCCGACCTGCTCGGTCACGGCGGAGAATTCAGAGCGGTATACGTTTATTCCTTCGCTAATTATGCTTACTGGGAGCGTGAGCTTGGAAGGGCAGATTTCAAAATGGGCCAGTTCGGTGAAAATTTCACCGTGGAGGGCATGCTGGATAGAGAGGTCCATGTTGGAGATATTTTCCGAATAGGAACGACGCTTTTCGAAGTCACTCAACCACGGGTCCCGTGTTACAAGCTGGCACTTAAGATGGGCGTCGAGGGATTTTACAATAAAATCCTGGAGAGCGGGCGGCTGGGCTTTTATTTTCGGGTCCTGGAAGAAGGGGAGGTTGGCGCGGGTGACACGGTCGAAAGAGTCAAGGGTGACCCAATCGGCATGACCATCGTTGAGGTCAACAAACTCATGTATTTTGACAAGGATAATCTAGATGGATTTAGAAAGGCCCTCGATGTAAAAGCTCTCTCCCCGGGTTGGAGAGGCACCTTTGAAGGACGCATAGCCAAGGCAAAGACTTCAGCTGTCACCCAAGAGAAATATAGAACATTCATTGTTGACCGGAAGGTGCCAGAGAGCGAGATCATCACCTCTTTTTATCTCGTGCCGGAAGATGGTAAACCGCTGGCTCCTTTTTTGCCCGGGCAGTTTCTGCCCTTGAGGCTGGACATACCAGGACAGTTTAAACATGTCTTGCGGACTTATTCGCTGTCTGACAGTCCGGGAAAAAACTACTATCGGCTGACCATCAAGAGAGAACCGGCGCCGCCCGACCGACCAGACGTCTACCCGGGGGTTTCCTCCACGTACTTCCACGACAGTGTTAAAAAAGGTTCAAAGCTATTGGCGAAGTCCCCGAGAGGCAAATTCACGCTCGATCCTAACAATGATACCCCTGTGGTTTTAATGAGTGCCGGTGTTGGGCTTACACCTATGATCAGCATGTTAAACGCTATTGTTGAGGGTGGCTCCAAGCGGCCAACATGGTTCATCCACGGCAGCCGAAACAGACGGGTGCATGCGATGGGCGATCATGTCCGGCGGGTAGCCGCAGAACACGGCCACGTCCGAGCTCACATTAGGTACAGTGAACCATTATCGGAAGAGAGAGTAGGGAGTGACTATGATGACAAGGGACGCGTGGACATAGACCTTTTGAGAAGCCTCCTTCCCAGTAAAGATTTCGATTTCTATCTCTGTGGTCCTGCACCCTTCATGAAATCTATGTTTAACGGTCTACTGGACTGGGGTGTACCTGAGGTCCGGATTAACTATGAGTTTTTCGGACCGGCCTCTGCTCTTGGTGGGGACAGGGCAAAGGTCTCAACGCCAAAGCGTGCCGCAGAGGTTACCGAGTGCTGCGGTGAGATCGAGGTTGTTTTTTCCAGGTCGGGAGTAAAGGCAAATTGGAACCCGTCTTTTGAAAGCATACTCGACCTGGCTGAGGCAAACGGATTGAGCCCAGACTATAGCTGCAGGTCGGGTATATGCCATACCTGTGTGTGTAAGCTCGAGGAGGGTGAGGTGGAATATGTTCTGGAGCCACTGGATCTGCCCGATCCGGGATCGGCGCTGATCTGCTGCTCCCAGCCCAAGACCAATATAGTGGTCGATGTGTAGAAGATTGTAATTTGCCTTTGGTCTTTAGAGATAAGATAGAGAGCTAGTGTAAAATAATCAAAGCCTGACATTAGTCTTTTGCATTGAAAGTGAGATTCTGATGAGTGCAGTTGTCTACAAGGGATTTCGAAAAGAGGAGATGGAGTTTCACTTCAATACCAGGGTGTCGGTGCCGGATTATCCCCGTTGGTCTGAGGAGAGGGGCAAGGCAAGTCTAAGAGTCCGCAGGACGCTAAAATCGTGGCTCGACGTCCCGTATGGGAGCTCTTCGCGGCAGGTGATGGATATTTTTCCAGCGGATAAGCCAGCTGCTCCGGTGCTCGTCTACATCCATGGAGGCTACTGGCGCGGCGGAAGTAAAGAGGAGAATTGCCATTTCGTCGAAGCTTTCGTGAGGGCTGGGGCGACTGTGGTGCTCTTGGAATATGATCTCTGTCCGAGCGTGACGGTTTC
The DNA here is from genome assembly GCA_022571535.1 of Deltaproteobacteria bacterium. Lineage (GTDB taxonomy): Bacteria > Desulfobacterota > Binatia > UBA9968 > CAXXLF01 > JACZXR01. The sequence continues at coordinate 5,098 of JACZXR010000204.1, forward strand.
AGAGATTGTCCGACAGATGCGGTCTGCCATTGCATGGGTCTACGGACATATCTCGGATTATGGAGGTGACCCGTCGAGGCTTTGCATCTCC
>JACZXR010000205.1 GCA_022571535.1 Deltaproteobacteria bacterium
CCCCAGACTCTACTAGAAGGGCAAGTTAAGAAGTAAGTAAAAGTCTCCCAGCAGAGATAAGGATTCCCGAGCGATGTGAGGCCAAACAGAGGGACGGGAACCGTTCCTTGGTGGGGAGGGGAAGATGAGTCGAAGGTCAACGGAATCGCATTGCAAACTGATTTAGAGGAGGCCAGATGAATTGGGGGAAAATTAAAGTAGGTTTCTGGAGTGCTATTGGTGGCGCAATTGTATTAGCCATCATTGGCTTCAATTGGGGTGGATGGGTTACGGGCGGTACTGCTGAGGGGATGGCTGCAGATGCTGTCGTCGATCGCTTGACACTAATTTGTGTCGCACAGTTTACCCAGGATCCGGAGCAAGCCCAGAAGATCAACGAATTGAAAAAAAAGGATTTTTGGGATCGACAAAAATACGTAGAAAAACAGGGTTGGGCAACAATGCTTGGCGAGACGAAACCTGATAGCAAGGTTGCTGACGCGTGCGCCAATCAGCTTTTGAAGATGACCTAGTAGAAACTTCGGGGAGGGATGATCTTAATGACGCGTCTCAATGTTGGGTCGCGGTAGGGATGCCAGTTGCCCGGCACCCCCCGCAGTCTGGATATATCTGCGGCGCGCGCAGCCCAAAGGCGGAGAGTTTCCGATCGCACCCTTTCGGTTGTGCGGCGGGTTCCTAGTTCCACCACAGGCTCACGTTTCCGCAGGCCCCCGGTTTCATCCCGGACGGTCAGATTTCCTGAGTCCGGTTGGCGACCATGGCTTTCCCCAGCAAGGCTTCCTCGATGCCGTCGACGTTTAAGCGCTGGCCCGCATACTCCCCTCACGGTATCAGTCTACTCGCTGGCTCGGCATACTGTGGATCATGCCGTGGTAACTCGGGCTCTGCGTCCCGCCACGCGTCCCTCCGATGCCCGCCATGTGGCGAGAGCCCCTTTGCCCCATCGGGGTGTTACCCCTTCGGGAGTGACGTTTCCCGCCACTTAGGACGGTATTACCCATCCCTCATTGCTCCTACGGGCTCATGCGCCAGACCAAATCCCTCCCACCTCCTTCAGCCTTAGCCTCGTTCGGTGGGTCCTTGCAGGTTGCTGCCAGCCCCTGCTGGGAAATGACCTTTCCCGACTTTATCTCCGCAATCCTTGCCTAGGTGCCTGGACCCTTACCCCGCGGTGTTCCTTCGGTGCTCTTGCCCGTTTCTTCCCGAAGGACATCGGCCTCACGTTAGATCTGAGACGTTCGGCTCACCGAGTTGCTCCTGCATTGCAGCTTCAGCAGGCCAAGTATATCGGGGCTGCAGTCATTCCGTTATGTTCAGGCTCCCATGCTCGCTAGACCCCCAGGCTGCTCCCAGATCCGTACTTGAGGAACTACCTCATACGGCTCCTACCTCAGGTAATGACGCCAATACGCACCAAAGGATTAAGGATGGCACACAACTTGACGTATCCGCTCAAGCGCACTGGACGTGCTTGTCCGGCTCTGTGTCCGGGGCACGTTTTGCTTAACCGTATTCCCCTTGGTCAGCCCCCTTCCCTCCGTGGCCTCCGCCGTCCCTCCTCGGACGTTGTTCGGCCACTTCCCAGGTACTATTGCGCTGTCCGACTTCCTATGCCCGTTCATCATTGGATTGTGTCCTTAGACTTCCCAATGCGGCCCTGGTACTCCTCTGACAAGGGCGGGCACAGGATCTCCCGGTTCCCGTGCAAGGTGTTTCCGTACGCGCCAAGGTCTCCGACCGCGCGGGGTCCACACATGTCTCGCGTTAACGACATGCTTGGTGTTGCTTTCCGACTGACCCATATCGTCAGCACCCCGGAATTGACAAGCATTTCACGGCTCAATACTTGGCCCACACGTACCCTGTCAACGCTTCAGCCATGGCATTACCGCCACCGCCGCATGACTCGGGGCCGATGTGGCTCGCTACACCTTGATCGTATGACTCTCTCATTCACTATACCTTGCCGGTCTCCCGGCGCTTTCGGGTCAAGCGTGATATTTGCGATTCTGCAGGGAAAAAGAGTCAGCAACCTTTAACCTTTCCTGCCTGTTTCCGTAGAGAGTCTCCCCATGACCTATCCCTTACCGATAAAATATCTAGGCGCTTTATCATGTGTTGAGTCGCTGTAGTGAGCGACGCCGAATCTTTCGTGACCGTAAGGACAAGAAGGGTCAAGGGAAGAAGAAGGGGGCGGGTACTGTTATTTTCTGGTACAAACACCCACCCCGGCAAAGCTCCTGATCGAGAAGGAGCTTATTACCGAGGCTGAGTTTATGCAGGAGCTATCGTCTGAGAGGGCGGAGTATCTGGCGATGTTGCAGAGAATGAGGTAGGATCGGATTTGATACCCATCCCGCTTTGGTGTCCGTGTCCTGCCAGACTTCGTAGTGGAAGCTGTCTGGGGAGTCGTCCACGTGGTAGTGATATGTAACTGAAAGCAGCCCCTTTTTGAGTAGTTCCCGTCTCATCTGATTTCCTTGAACTCTATCGTGCCAGCAAGATAATTACCGCCGCTGTGCTTCTCGACAAGATTCACCGCATCCTCTTCCGATGGTTTTACAATCCACTCTATGTAAAAAAATACTATATCTACCGGCGTTTTCTTATAGCTTATCAAGTACCTCATCCCCTACGTCATAGCATAGATCTGACTGCCCTGCTGCTTTAACTCAGAAATTCTTATTTCCCTCTCAGCTCCTCCACTTCTGCAATCCAGTGATCTCCTTGTGGCGAAGGATTTCCTAAGACCAATCACTCACAGTCTGGGTCGTCGTCCTCAGTCGATGATGCCCAGCCACTTCTTTGTCCTTTGAAAGCGTTCCTCAGCGGCAACGGCTTTCTCCTTCTGTCTGTCAATCTCCTTCTGCATATCGGCAATCTCAGCTTCCATATGCCTTATTCTCAGGATCTCATCTTTCCAATGTAAGGCAGAGGTGTCGTATCCGCGAAACATAACGCCCCTTTATCGCTGGGGGTGGTCGGTGTCAAGGAACTTCGTAGGACTCAATTAAAGCGTCGATTAATTGCGTCTTGTGAGGATTGACAGCCCTTTCCCCTGTGATATTGGTCTCTTAGTAACACGCCACTAAGTACGAGCCTCCCCCATCATTGAGTGGCTTCTAGAGTGATGTGAGGCCAACGGAGGAGGAAAATGAACAATACGAGGGAGGAATTAACATGGCCACGGCTGAGGAGAAATACGTTGACGTAGAGGGCATCAGAACGCGCTACTTTGAGAAAGGACAGGGTGAAACCGTAGTGCTATTCCACGGCGGGAACTTCGGTTCCCACGACGCTGCCGACTGTGCCGCGGATTGGGATCTCAACTTTAGCGGTTTGGCCAGCTGGTTGCACGTCTATGCCGTAGATAAGCTGGGACAGGGCTATACGGACAACCCCAGGACAGATGAGGACTATACGATAGCAGCCGTAGTCAAGCACGCATACGGATTCCTCCAGGCTATGGGGCTTCAATATGTTCACCTGGTAGGACACTCGCGAGGCGGATACTTGGTGGCAAGGTTAACCCTGGAGCATCCGGAGCTGGTCAAGTCCTGCATCATCGTAGACAGCAACACCCTTGCTCCCGGTGTGGGGAGAAATGAAATTGTAATGGCGAACCCCCCCCAACCCCGTTTAAGCAAACAGAGTCAACGCTGGATTCTGGAACGGTACTCTTTCAGCTACGACCACATTACCGAGGAATGGGTGGAAGCTTTGACCCGGATCGCCATGCTGCCCAAATATCAAGAGGCGGTAGCGAAGATGGAGAGTGCGGGGCTAAAAACCACGCTCTTTCTTCCGCACCTCGCCAAACAGAAGGAAGAGACACTGGGCCGGATAAGAGATGGGCAGCTGAGGACGCCGACGCTGGTGATTTGGGGCTACAACGATCCCACGGCAACGCTAAATCAAGGACAGGCACTTTTCGACCTCATTGCCGGTAGCGAGCCTCGTTCCCAGATGCACATCTTTAACCAAGCGGGTCACTTTACTTACCGGGAACATCCGAAGAAGTTCAACGATGTCGTCCGGAGTTTCATCCAAAATTGCTAAAGTGTAGGTAAAGATATCAAAGCCCACCCCCGTAGTCTTTTTCTTCGTGTCTTGACCGCCAAATAACTTAGCCTATAAATTAGAGGTATGATTTCTCCCAAGGCGCCGGCCCTAGCCCTGCCAGAGATTCTTCCGGTTTTCCCATTGACCGGAGTCCTGCTTTTTCCGGGAACCGTGCAGCTGCTGCACATCTTCGAGCCCCGTTATCGGAACATGGTGGAGGACACACTGAATACCGACGGAGTGTTCGGTATGATCCAGCCGTTCGTTCCACAGCAGGACAACCGTCCAATGGCCGGAGCGGAGAAGGAGAAGCCCGAGCTCTACTCGCTCGGTTGCGCGGGTCATGTCGAAAAGTGGGAGAAAGCTCCGGACGGCCGATACATGATTCAACTGCGCGGCATTAACCGGTTTCGCTTCAAAGAGGAATTGCCCTTGCATCGCGGCTATCGGCGGGTAAAAGCTGTTTATGATGAATTTCCCGAATCGACTCTAGTTGAAAACTGGCACTGCGATCGTAAGGCCCTCACTGAGGCCCTAGAGGGGTACGGCCAGGCGCACGGTCTTGAGGTACAGATCGATCAGGTGGCCCACTTTTCAGACATCGAACTGGTCAACCTCTTGGGAGCGGCTTTGCCTTTTCACCCGGCCGAAAAACAAGCCTTGCTGGAGGCCGCCTCGATCAAAGCCCGGGAAACCGTCCTGATCGATCTGCTTCGACTTGGGGCCGGTCCTTCCGACTCGGGTTCTGAGGTTTCTTCGCGCACGGTCAACTGAAGCTAAGTTGTGGATCCGCGGGCGGCCACGCACCCCATCCTGACCCCTCTTACCCTTACACGGATTGTTTAAAACTCGATTATTAGGAGTCCAATTCAGTACTGGGGAGAATGCAGCTGATCAGAGGCGGTCCACAACGGGCCGCCGTTTTTTCTTGACAGCAAGCAACGAGATTTAGTACAAGTATCTTTGACGAAGGGGTGAAAGATTTTGAGCCATGCATGGGGCATGGCATAAAGGGGTCGAGCCTAGTGCTCGGCCCTTTTATTATTCTGAGCCGCAGTTTTCTTGTCTGGCAGCGCTAGGACT
>JACZXR010000206.1 GCA_022571535.1 Deltaproteobacteria bacterium
CGGGTTAAAAAGTGATACGATCAAAGGTGATGATATTTCTGCTTGAATGGGTTGTCCTGTTTCGATCACACGGCGCAATCCGGAATTTCTGGCAAGCACAATTATGGCGCCAAAACCGCGATTCGAAAGCTCTAAACTGGCTTTGATAATCTCATCAATTGCAAGTCCACTACGAACAAGTACCAATTTTCGAATCAAGGGTATTTGACCAATATTGAGTAAAAGCCTGCGCAATTCGGGCTGGAAAAAAGCCGTGGAGTGGTGGTGGAGCAAATTATTCGCCCCACCGGCCTGACGGACCCCAAATTAATAGTTCGCCCGGCCCAAACTCAGGTGGATAGTCTTCTGGAAGAAATCCGGAAAAGGGCTGAAAGGCACGAGCGGGTTTTGGTCACGACGCTGACCAAGCGAATGGCCGAGGACTTGACGGATTATTATCAGGATTTGAATGTCAGGGTCCGTTATCTCCACTCCGACATCGAGACTATTGAGCGGGTGGAAATTATCCGGGATCTCAGGAAGGGGGCGTTTGACGTCCTGGTTGGGATCAATCTTCTCAGAGAGGGATTGGACCTGCCGGAGGTTTCCCTGGTGGCGATTCTGGATGCGGACAAAGAGGGGTTCCTCCGCTCGGCGCGTTCTTTGATTCAAACCATGGGGAGGGCATCGAGGAACGTCAATGGGACTGTGATCCTCTACGCGGACTCCACGACGCAGTCGATGAAGCAGGCGATCGATGAGACCAATCGCAGGCGCCGCTTACAAGCCGCCTTCAATAAAAAGCACCGGATTACCCCTCGGACGATTATCAAGTCCTTGGGGACTCCTCTTGTCCAGGTTTATGACGCCGATTATGTCACCGTGCCACTGGTTGCGGAGAGGGAGGAGGGGTATGTGGCTGTGAGCGAGATCCCTCGCTTAGTTGAAAAACTAAAGAAGGAGATGAGGGGTGCTGCGGCCAACCTGGAGTTTGAAAAGGCGGCAGAACTTAGGGATCGGATTCATGGGCTTCAAGAGCGCGAGATTGGGCTTCGTGATCCGGTAAGCGCAAGAGAGGCAGAGATAACATCCTGACTTCACTCTCTCCAATGGTTTCTATCGAAGAAAAACTCGATAGCCTTCCATCTCAACCTGGTGTCTATCTGATGCGTGACCAGGCGGAAAAGGTCATTTACATTGGGAAGGCTAAGGACCTGAGAGGTCGCGTTCGCGCCTACTTTCGTGGCGGGGACGGGCGCTCTCAAATCGAGTTTTTGATGCGTCGGGTGGGGGATGTGGAGACTTTAGTAACAAGCACCGAGAAAGAGGCATTGATCCTGGAAAACAACCTGATCAAGCAGTATAAACCGCGCTATAACATCCGTTTAAAAGACGACAAGAGTTACCTTAGCATCAAGGTGACGGTTCAACATCCCTGGCCAAGGATGCTTACTACAAGGAGAATCGTCAGAGACGGGAGTCGCTATTTCGGCCCATACTCTTCGGCTATTGCCGCACGCGAAACGCTCGATATCATTGAAAAGCATTTTCTGTTGAGGACCTGTACGGACCATAATTTCAAAAACCGGATCCGTCCCTGCCTTCAATATCAGATCAAGCGCTGTTTGGGACCATGTGTATTGCCGGTCGACGCTGAGGAATATCGGGAGCAGCTGAGACAGGCGATGCTTTTCATTGAAGGAAAGAGTCATGAACTCCTGGATGAACTGCGTAGAAAGATGCAAGAGAAGGCGCACGCACTGGAGTTTGAGGCCGCGGCGAAAATCAGGGACAAGATACAGGCGGTGGAAAAAACCCTGGAAAAACAGCAGATGGTGTCTCATTGGGGGGCAGACCAGGACATCTTTGGACTTTACCGTGAAGGGGGATTTATTGAGATACAGGTCCTTTATGTCCGTCAGGGAAAGCTTACAGGGAATCAGGCCTATTCATTTGAAGACTTCGAATTTTCCGATGAGGATATGATGGAGGCGCTGCTCACTCAGTTCTATCAAGGCGATAGATTTATTCCGGATGAAATTTTGCTTCCCCTGGAGTTGGACGATCGGGAAGTGAGAGAAGAATATTTGAGCGAGAGGAAAGGAAAAGGAGTGTCGCTTTTCTTCCCTCGTAGAGGCGATAGATGTCGGCTGGTAGAGATGGCAGTGCAAAACGCTCGTCAGAGTTTTTTCGAGCGCCACGATCAGGAAAAAGAAAGAGAACGGATGCTTCGGGAGCTTCAGGAAAGGCTCCGGCTGAGGCACTATCCTCAGAGGATAGAGTGCTACGATATCTCGAACATCTCCGGTTCCCATGCCGTGGGCTCCATGGTCACTTTTTTTGATGGTGAACCGGACAAGAAACACTACCGCCGTTACCGCATCCGTGCCGTGGGGATCCCTTCGGGCGGCGATGACTATGCCATGATGCATGAGGTCCTCAAGCGGCGGTTTTGCCGCGGAGTCAAGGAAGGGGACCTCCCCGATCTGGTGGTCGTAGATGGCGGCAAAGGGCAGCTAGGGGTGGCCCTTGCGGCCATGGAGGATTTGGCGATTACCGATGTGGATGCGATTGCCCTGGCCAAGCTGCGCGTAAGGCCATCTCCGCGGAGCCGGGAGATTGATCGGTTAGAGGAGAGGGTCTTTCTGCCTGGGCAGAGCAATCCTATTACCTTAAGGCGAAATTCTAATACCCTCTTTCTCTTGCAGCGGGTGCGCGATGAGGCGCATCGATTCGCCATCACATACCATAAGAAGTTGAGAACACGGCAGAACTTTTTTTCTATGTTGGACAAGATCGAAGGGATTGGGGGTGAGCGTAAGAAAGCACTTTTGCGTGCCTTTGGTAGCCTTAAACGGATCCAGGAGGCGAGCTTGGAGGACCTCATAAAAGTCCCATCGATCAGTGAGAAGATGGCCCATGAGATCCTTAATATCCCACTATTGATGTCTAAAGGCGGGTGACCCCTGAATGGAGTTACCGTTTCCCTCTCCCCTGAAGCATGACCTTCTGGAGAGGAATCCGGCTGCTTTAGTAGTCGTTCCGACCCTCTCCCTTCTCCTCGGGCAAGCGATCGTCTCCGCTTCGCTTTTCTCTGTCCTTTTTCTCTCCACCTTCTCTTTCATTAGTTTTTTGCTCCTTGGGTGGTTGGGGAAGAAAAGGTGGGCCCTTCTGTTATTTCTCTCTAGTGCGGCATTCTTAATTGGTTATGTCATGCACACCCGTATCCTCCATCCTAATTTCCCTAAGAATCACGTGAGCCGACTTACAAATACAGGAGATTCGCTTTACATCGAGGGCGTCTTGTATCGGGAGCCGGAGAGGCGACCCGACCGAAGCCGATGGTTTCTCAGGGCTGAAAGGGTCTGGCGCCCAAACGGTTCCCAGGAGACCGTTGGGAATATTCTTGTCACTGTTAGAGATGTTGTGAGGGAATGGCATTATGGAGATCGGGTGCGATTCCGGCTGAAGATGCGCCCACCACCTCATGCCGGGAATCCGGGGGAGTTTGATTATGGGGTCTATCTTGCTAGGAGGCAGATCTATCTGTTCGGCTTCCTTCAAAGCGACGCCGCGGTGGAACTGCTCCGTAGAGAGACTTACTCAGTGTGGGGATTCATCGAACATCTCAGAAGGACGATCAGCCGGTTCCTGGAACGTCACCTTCCTCATCAGCAGGCCGCCTTGATGAAGGCCTTAGTAGTAGGAGATAGGGGCGGGATATCACAGGAGATGCGCGAGCGCTTTACAGCTGCCGGGGTGGCCCACCTCCTGTCGATTTCGGGTCTCCATGTGGGAATGCTTGGTCTCGTAGTTTTCTATCTCGTCCGATATCTGGGTTCTTTCAGTACCAGTCTCTTGCTGCGTTGGAATTGGCTAAAGGTGGCAACCTTTGTCTCTTTTTTAGCGGTCCTCTTTTACACCGCCCTTGCGGGGGGTAGGGTTCCAACGGTACGCGCGGCCATCATGGTCGGTTTTTACGCCTTGGCTGTTCTATTGGACAGGGAGGAGGACTTACAACATATTTCTCAGCAATTCCAATAACTTTCCGCTCCTGAGTTTCGCTAATGTTCCGGTTTTGTGCCAACCTTGTGTTCAATTTGGCCACTGCTTCAGCCTCGTGCTTGGGGGCAAGGTGAGCATAGCGCATGGTCATATTTATCTTGGTATGGCCCATTAGCTTGCTCACTGTCACCAGATCCACACCAGCCATGACCAAATGAGAGCCAAAGGTATGCCTTGTACCGTGAAAGGTGAAATCGTCTATCCCTGCTTTACTACAGACCCTATCGATGGACTTTTGGACGTTAGCCTTACCAATGGGCTTCTGCCAATGGTACATGAAAACATGATCGCCGTAACGGTGCTTATCAAGCCATATTAGGGCTTCCCTGGCGGCCTCATTAATAGGGATGGATTTGATTTTTAAGGTCTTTGATTGCTGGAGGGTTATGAGCCCACGGTCTAAGTTTACATTGTTCCATCGTAAGCTTAGCAGCTCTCCTCGCCTCATACCCGTGTGAACCCCCAAGGTAACAAGAGGAAGGAGCCATGGTTGCCTTTTCTGCCCGTTACAGGCCGATAGCAACCGCTCAAGCTCATCTTCATCTAGGTAACGTGTCTTTGACTCGGGCTCGGGGAACCGTTTTATCCCGATCGTCGGGTTTATCTTTGCCAGCCCCCACTCTACGCCCTTTTTGAACATATGCTTTAGTACAGTCATGTGGCGGTTTACTGATCCTGGCTTGAGGGTCTTTCGTAGATCTGATTTCCATTTCTCGATATGCCAGGATGTTATTTGCGACAGTGGGGTATCTCCAAAATGTTTCCCTAATGCCTCTAGAAAGTATTTTTGCTTGTTGTAATCTCTCCAGTTGGTCCTGGCATATTCATCATATTGCTTTAGGAGCGTAGAGAAGGGAACGGGCCTCCGGGTTTTCTCTAAGCTGAATTGGCCTCGTGCAATATCCCCCAACCGAGACTTGAGAGCCTTCTTTGCGGTCGCCCGCGTAAACCCACGCGACTTTCTGCCTACGTGCTCTTTTATGTCCGTCCCCTGGAACTGGTAGCGGATGTAGTAGGTGACATCCCCGCCATGTCCTTTGCGCTCATAG
>JACZXR010000207.1 GCA_022571535.1 Deltaproteobacteria bacterium
ACAAATACTATCACATGTCACAGGAGCTGACGGTTTAGCAGGCCAGTGAAGCCAGCCGCAGTCTCTTATCTGTTTCAGCAAGAGAGAAATATCACCACGAAGAGCACGAAGGACACAAAGTGAAATCAAGTTATATCGAACACGGGGTTTGAATCCCCGTGTTCGACCAAAGGGGGAGAGCTGCCGCTTCTCCCCTTTGGAAACCCCATCGGCTTTGTGCCCGCCTCAAGAGGCGTGGTTTACATTAAATCAAATTACTAGGATACCCCGCGGCAAGCCGCGGAGTTACCCAATAATCTGAACGGACCAATCAGCCTTTAGGTTTAATCCCTCGTTCCCGTCTTTGATGCAAGTCTCAAGCTCCTACTCCACCAGAGTGATCTTATCGAGGCGGTGCTGGTAAAAAAAATCGCAGAAGCATGGCCCCCCGCCATTGTAACTCCTGCGATTTAATCCTGGCATAATAGGTAAGTGCCCATGGGGCATTGCCGCCAGTGCGACGGCACTTACCTCCCGGGTCTCCTGCGCATTGCCTCAGGGGTTACCTATGACCCTCGATGTAACTGACCACGTCCTGAACAGTTTTGATGCTTTCCGCATCCTCGTCGGAGATCTCCAGCTCGTACTCTTCCTCCAAGGCCATCACTAGTTCAACGATATCCAGCGAGTCAGCCCCCAGGTCCTCTAGAAATGACGCCTCAGGTGTCACCTCATCTTCGTTCACACCCAACTGCTCAATGACAATCTCTTTTACCCTCGCCTGTATATTCAATGCCATCTCCTTTACCTCCTATTGGGCTTCTCTCCTAAACATACAGTCCACCATTCACGTTGATTACCTGTCCCGTTATATAACCGGCACCAGGGCCCACCAGAAAACAGACCGCCCCTGCCACATCCTCACAGGTCCCAAGTCGACCCAATGGAATGGATTGCAGGAAGTCCTGTCGAGCCTTGGGGCCGAGTCTAGCAGTCATTTCAGTATCAATAAACCCCGGCGCCACCGCATTGACTGTGATCCCCCGTGAGGCTAACTCGCGCGCCATCGCCTTAGTGAAACCGATGATACCGGCCTTTGAGGCAGCGTACACTGACTGCCCGGCGTTCCCCATCTGCCCCACCACGGAGGTCATGTTCACTATCCGGCCAAACCGCTCCCTAATCATCCTCCTACACACGGCCTTGGTACACTGAAATGTCCCTCTCAGGTTTGTCCCGATAATTCGCTCCCAATCCTCGGACCTGACACGGACCAGCAGATTATCCGATGTGACCCCCGCATTGTTAACTAGAATATCAATTTTTTTATGCTGGTCAACGATTTTCTTCACCGCCTCCTCAACCTGACTTTCCTGAGCCACGTCGAAAGGGCAGAGCTGACCAGCCCCCCCATCTGCCAAAACCCCGTGAAGCGTATCCTCAGCCGCAGTCTTGTTTTCCCGGTAATTTATCAGAACCTCTGCACCCAACCAACCAAGGGCGAACACAATGGCCCTTCCGATCCCCCGGCCTCCCCCAGTAATTAGTGCAACATGTCCCTTTAAAATCACTGGAGGCCCGAATCTGTCAAGATGTCCTGGATGTCCTCAGGGTTTTCGAGACTTTTTACCTCCAAACTTGGGTCGATCCTCTTGACCAGTCCACTGAGCACCCTTCCCGGCCCAATTTCCAAGACTCGACGACACCCCAGTTCCCCCACGTGCTGTACTGATTCTTCCCACCGAACCGGACGGACCACCTGTTCTACCAGCAGAGGCTTGACCCTGCCCGGATCTAGATTGACCGTAGCCTCTACATTGGTAATTAGCCCGGTGAAAAAGGGTTGAACTGCCACGTCGGCCAACACCTTCTCCAGCCCCACGGATGCCGGGGCCATGAGAAGACAGTGAAATGGTGCGCTCACCGGCAGCTCCAATACCCTTCTGGCCCCTCTCTCCCGTGCCAAGGCCATTGCCCGAAGAACTGCTTCTCTTCGCCCTGAAATGACAGTTTGCTTTCCACCATTATAATTTGCCGGAGAAACCACATCCCCGTTGCTGGCCTGTTCGCAAACTAACTGGACCTCCTGAGCCCCCAGCCCTAGGATCGCTGCCATCGAACCTTCGCCCTGCGCCACGGCCTCCTGCATTAAACGGCCACGCTCCTGCACGATCCTCAGGGCATCCCTGAAACTGAGGGCACCCACGGCGACCAGCGCGCTATACTCCCCCAGGCTGTGCCCGGCGACACAAAACGCCCTGAGGGGAGACTCGGACTCAAGTACCCGGAAGGCAGCAACCGAGACTGTAAGGATAGCTGGTTGGGTGTTTTCTGTAAGCTTGAGTTCAGCGTCAGGGCCTGAAAAGCACAGACGGCTCAACGGGCTACCCAATACCTCCTCTGCCTCCTTAAAAACCTGCTTCGCTATGGTAAACTGTTCGAAGAGCTCCCTCCCCATGCCCACATACTGGGAACCCTGTCCAGGAAAGACAAAACAGACCTTAGACTTTTCCCCCACCTTTCGTCTCTCTTTCTTCCCCTTCAGTTATGGGCTTCTCGCTGAAGGTCTCGATCCGTGATTTGATCTGGCTCCAGACCCGGCGGGGAAATTTATTATCCCCTCCTCCCCTTACCGTCGCAAAACTCTCCAGGGACTCTATGACGTTGCGGTTGACGTCGTGAGACACCGTCTCTTTTGCCACACGAATAGCATTTTTGATAGCCTTAGGAGAAGAGCCGCCATGCGCGATAATGGCGACCCCATTTAGTCCCAGCAAAGGGGCTCCACCATACTCTGCATAATCCAGGCGGGCGTATGCCTGAAGCAGCGACTTTCTGGATAGGAGAAGGCCTAGGCGGCTGAGGTGGCTGGCATGGAAGGCATCTTTGAGCGTGCTCATAATTAAGCTCGCAACTCCTTCCATGGTCTTGAGGGTAACATTACCCGTAAACCCATCGCATACCACCACATCGACCCGTCCGTTAGTAATATCCCTGCCTTCCACGTAACCCATGCAGTTCAAAGCGGTGGAGTGGAGCTGCTCGGTGGCAACCCGCGTTAGCTCGATTCCCTTCCCCTGCTCCTCTCCGTTACTCAACACTCCTACGCGAGGCCGGTCGATGCCGAGCGCCCTCTCTGCATAAATCGAGCCCATCATTCCAAACTGAACCAGGTGGTGCGGCTTGCAATCAGCGTTCGCCCCGGCATCGATAATCACAGTCCCTTTGCCGAGAGAGGGGACAATGACCAAAATGGCCGGTCGCTCCACATGGGGGAGCTTACCTAAGATAAACATCCCCGAGGCCATAAAGGCCCCCGAGTTTCCCCCGCCAACCACCGCTTGAACCTCTCCTCGTTTTAACAACTCAAAGGCCACCCTTATCGAAGAATCTTTCTTCCTGAGGGTGCTGCTTGGAGATTCATGCATGGCAATCGTCTCGGAGGCAGCCACTAGATGGATGGGAGAAACTGGGGATGGGTGCCGTTTCAGCTCTCGTTCCACCAGGTCCTTCTGACCCACAAGGACAACCTCTACCCCCAGCTCATTGGCGGCAAGCACCGCACCTTCGACCACCGGACCTGGGGCATGGTCGCCTCCCATCGCATCAACGGCAATCCGTATCATGGATTAATACGAACCTTAGGCCTCTTCGGTAGGAAGTACGAGTCTACCCCGGTAGTGGCCACAACTGGAGCACACCCGGTGCCGACGCGTGGTCTCCCCACATTTAGGACACGTACTCCATTGGGGCACCACCAGAGAATCATGAGACCTGCGCTTGTCTCTCTTGCTCTTTGAAGTTCTTCTCTTAGGTAACGGCATTTTAATCCTCTACTGCTTGACCCTGGCAGAAAGACCACACAGAAATGCAAAGGAAGGCTATCGGTCCAACCTCAGGTTTCGGAAAAAGGCCATCCGTGAATCCCCTGGCGAAGAGTCACACAGACAGGTCTCACTGCTTAGATTTGCACCACAACCCCCACAAATCCCAAGGCAGCGTTCGTCACACAGCGGACGCGTCGGGAGGGCCAAGAGCACCTGCTCTTGAATTAGCGGGGAGAGATTGATTTCCTCGCCCGAATAGAAACTCAGACCCATATCTTCCAAGTTTAGTCCCTTACTCTTAGCCGGTAGAGGCTCATGGGTCAAGACAAAGTCAAAGTTTTTTGCTATCGAGAAGGAATAACTCTTGAGACAGCGACTACAATTTCCCTCTACCATCCCCTCAAACGAGCCCTGAAAAAAGATATCCTTGCCAGATCGGTAACAGACGAAGCTGCCATCGAGAGACGGAGGAAATCTGAAATCCCTGGCCTTACCTTCGCCAAAAATCCGGTTTAACTCGTCCATCCGTTCAGAAAAGTTAATCTCCTTCGGAGATTCAGGTATCCCATTTACAGCGATCTTCAAGGCTGGACTCCACCTAGCGGAAATTGAGGATTAATTATATTGATTTCTTCTCCCTTGTCAATATACAGGGGCCAGCGGAAAAAGCCAAAAGCTTCTGGTATTTTAGTCACTTCCGAATAATAGAACAAAGTTTATTTTCCGTCCGACTTTAACCAGACCGCGTTATCCTTGACAAACAAAAGTGGAGAGACTAAATACGAAATGCCATCATCAAATCCCTTTAGAGTTTATTCTAGGTGTAAACCCCGTACCGCGGACTTTCGTCCGTGGCTTTGGGGCACTGCCCTTACAGGGAGGTCGGAACATTCATCCCCGCGCTTACGCACGGGGCGTTCTGTGGTACGGGGTAAACGGCAACGCCACCTCGACCTTTCCAATGCTCCTTCAGATGAACCAAGTAATATTGACACGGGGTTTGAAACGCAGGGGCCGATATAATTTGATTGTAAATTCTTCGTGATCTTCGTGTGCTTCGTGGTAGACAAATACTATCACATGTCACAGGAGCTGACGATTTACCCCGATCCGAAGAAATAATCGAGGTATTTGCGGTGCTGAGCCCCATATGACAGCAGGTACCGCATTTTGATCTTTAGTCTGCAACTATACTAAAGGTGACTTGCTGATTCGTCCTGTAGACAGGTCTTTGTTGTGACTAATGCCAATCAGAGAGGATTTCTTGGACTGA
>JACZXR010000208.1 GCA_022571535.1 Deltaproteobacteria bacterium
TTTCGTTCCAATGCATCCCGGGGCAATAGATTACTACAAAGAAAAAGGGATGTGGACCAAAGAACACAACACAAAGCAGAAAGAGCTCCTTAAGCAAGAGAAGGCCCTCTTTGGTGGTCGCTAGAAAGAGGAAATCTTGGTTAGCCAGCAAGGTATTGGGTGGGTCGCGGTAATCAGCTGGGACACTGGAAAGCAGGGATCCAGCGGTGCAAGAAAATCAACCTGAAGCAGCAACCCAGGAAACCTTAGAGACAGCAAGCCGGAAGCGGCGTTTCCCAGGATTGGCTGGAAAGCTGATAAACGCCGTTTCCGCACTGGTTGTTTTATATACTCTTCTTAATGTTTCCGGTCTTCTTTTAGAGGCGGGTTTTTACGTCTTCGGGCCGATACATCAGGCCCTAATTTTCACCTTCGTCATAGTAATGGTCTATCTCCATTTTCCGGCAACTACGAATGCCCCCAGGGATAGATTGCCCTGGTACGACCTCATCGCCATAGTACTCAGCCTGGTGATCGGTATCTAGCTTATGGTGAAGGCAAAGGAGTTACAATCCGAGCAAATGCCGGCGAATCCCCTTCAGCAGGTGTTGGCGCTGATACTGGTAGCCCTTGTCATGGAGGCTGCCCGACGCGCTATCAGTTGGATCTACGTACTCATCGGGCTCTTCTTTTTCACCTATCCCTTCTATGCCCATGTGCTCCCGGGCGTGCTCCGAGGGGGTAATTTTAGCCTGCAGCGGGTAACAACCATGGTGTTTCTCAGTCCTGACTCGGGCATGATTGGCGATCTCATACGCCTCTTCTCCTATATCATTATTGTCTTTATTACCTTCGGTGCCTTTCTCCAGCTTTCTGGTGCGGGTAAGTTCTTCCTTGACCTCTCGATGGCACTAGTGGGGCGCTACCGGGGGGGGCCAGCCAAGGTAGCAGTACTAGCCAGCGGCATGTTTGGCAGCATGAGCGCGGGGGCTGCAGCTAATGTGGCCACGACCGGGGCAATCACTATCCCGCTAATGAAGTCCATTGGCTATAAACCGCATTTCGCGGCAGCCGTTGAGGCAACCGCCTCCACTGGCGGGCACATGATGCCTCCAGTCATGGCGACAATGGCTGGAGGGAAAGAAAAAATTTCATGGGATCATCCTTACCCATGCCCATGAGGACCACATTGGTGCCCTCCCGTATATTCTAAGGCAACTTCACGTGCCCACGTTTGGCACGCCTCTTACCCTAGGTCTATTGCGCAACAAACTCCGGGAACACCATCTCGAAAACACTACAGAGCTACGGGAGATCACCCCAGGTGTCCGATGGGAGCTGGGTCCATTTAAGTTGGAAGGTATCCGAGTGACCCATAGCCTGCTCCACTGTCTGGCCCTGGCGATTGAGACTCCGGTAGGGATCGTGATTCACACAGGGGACTTTAAGATCGATCAGACCCCCATGGAAGGCGAAATGTTCGACTTCCAGAAATTTGCCGCCTACGGAGAGAAGGGGGTACTCCTACTGCTTTCCGACTCCACTAATGTGGAGCGGGAAGGACACACCCCTTCGGAGCGGGAGGTGGGAAAGAACATGAAGGAGCTATTTCAAGGGTGCCGTGGAAGGATTTTTGTTGCGACTTTTTCCTCCAACATTCAGCGCATACAACAAGTCGCTGATTTGGCGGAAAGCTTCGGGCGCAAGCTTATTCTGAGTGGTCGGAGCATGCTTAAGAATGCCCAGATCGCCTCCGACCTGGGATGCCTCAGGCTCCCTGACGCGGTGATGACCGACGGGGAGCGGTGGCAGGACCTGCCGCGCGATCGCCTTGTTTTCCTGACCACGGGGAGCCAAGGGGAACCGCTTTCAGTTCTTCAAAGGATTGCCTTAAACGACCACCGGGAAATAAAAATGGAGCGCGGCGATACCGTTGTTCTATCAGCGAAGTTCATTCCCGGGAACGAAAAGGTCATCGCCAACATGATCAACCGCCTCTTCCGTCGCGGGGCAGAGGTTCACTATGAAAAGGTGTCAGAAATTCACGTGTCCGGTCATGCTAGTCAGGAAGAACTAAAGACCATGATAAACCTGACCAGACCTCGGTACTTTGTTCCGATCCACGGTGAATACCGCCATCTCGGCAAGCATACTCGACTGGCACAAAGAGTAGGGGTCTCCGAGGAAAACTGTTTCCTGCTGGAAAACGGAGATGTCTTGGAATTATCTTCCCACAGCGCCGCAAGAGTGAACTCCGTTTCAACCGGGAAGGTCTTCGTCGATGGAAAGGGAGTAGGTGACGTGGAAGATTTGGTAATCCGCGATCGGCGCCACCTCTCAGAAGACGGGATGGTCCTAGCCATAATGGCGATCCATCAGCAGACGGGTGAGCTGGCAGCGGGGCCGGATATTATCTCACGGGGTTTCATGCGTGCGGAAGACGGCCAGGAGGTCCTCGAGCAAGCCAAGGCGCTTGTGTTAAAAACCTTGAGAGGGGCCAACCGGGAGGTCAGGACTGACCCTTCAGAGCTTCAAGAAAAGGTGCGCAAATCGCTCCAGCGCTATTTTTTCAAAACCCTGGAGCGACGGCCAATGATCGTCCCTCTCATCATGGAGATGTGAGCTCCTTGTATCCTTCCGGGACATCGCTGTTGGGGGTTTTCCAAGGGATCGCAGAGTTCTCGGATCTTGGGACTTCAACCTAAAGAGAGGCATATGGAAAGAGGCTCCAGGCTTATGCGAGAGATCTGGGGGGTGGCGATAGGTGTTCTTGCGATCCTGCTCGTCTTGAGTCTTCTCTCTTACGCCCCGAGCGACCGATCCTTCAATACGCCCTCAGGGAGTTTGAATACCAGCAATTGGGGTGGGGTGGTGGGAGCACACCTGGCAGACTTCCTGCTTCAAGGTGTGGGGCTCTCCGCCTATCTCCTGCCGCTTTTTCTTTTTGTTGTCTCCTATCACCTATTCCGTGAAGCTTATAGGGGCCACCGCGTTGTCAAAGCCAGTGGATATGCGCTCTTACTTTGGAGCGCTGCCATCCTGTTGAGTCTCCTGCGTGAATCTCCAATCGCAAGGGAGGCGGGCGGAATATTGGGAGGCATTTCTATTGAGATCCTGCTCCCTCTTTTCGGTCAAGCAGGGGGCTACCTCGTTGTCTTTTCCCTCTCACTCCTAGCTGTCATGCTGACCACCCAGGGCTCTCTCGTCAGCTCGATCAGTACGACAGCAAAAATCTCTGGAGCCCTACTGAAACGATCCAGGGATTCTATCAAAGCGCTCCAGCAGCACCTGGTTGAAATAAGAGACAAAAGAAGAGCCGAGAATAAGAGAAAAGAGCGGCGGGAGTTCAAGCCACCACCGATTGTCCTTAAGGAAGAGAGCAAGGAGGAACCGCCTAAGAAAGGAAAGAAAAAGCCAGTGCCGGCGCAGGAACAACTCGACTTTCCCGACATTGGCCAGGGCTACAACCTTCCTCCCCTTGCACTATTAGATTCTCCGGACGGAGGGACGGTAAAGATCGACAAAGAAGCGCTTGAGGCCAATTCGCTCATCTTGCAAAAGAAGCTCGCGGATTTTGGCGTTGAAGGAGAGGTTGTTGCCGTACGTCCCGGGCCGGTCATCACCATGTACGAGTTCAACCCCGCCCCTGGCGTGAAGGTGAGACGGATCGTTACTCTGGCCGATGACCTCTCCATGGCGCTTCGAGCTGTGAGTGTGCGGATACTGGCCCCAATCCCAGGGGAATCGGTGGTCGGTATTGAGATCCCCAATCCGAAGCGGGAGAAGGTCTTTCTTAAACAGATCCTCGATAGCGATACCTATAAAAGCTCCGAGTCGAAGCTGACCCTCTCCCTGGGAAAGGGGATCTCCGGTTCGCCCTTTGTTACTGATCTCGCCAAGATGCCTCACTTGCTGATCGCAGGGGCGACGGGGGCTGGGAAGTCTGTCACACTCAACGCCATGATCCTGAGCATCCTTTACAAAGCCACTCCGCAGGATGTCCAATTTATTATGATCGATCCCAAAATGCTGGAACTCTCGCTCTACGAGGGTATCCCCCACCTGTTAGCTCCCGTGGTGATCGAATCGAAAAAGGCCACCGCGGCTCTATTCTGGGCTATGGACGAAATGGACCGTCGCTACCGTCTGATGCTTGAGAAGGGAGCGAGAAACATAGACCACTATAATCGTCTATTAGCTAAGGAGACGGGAAATAACAGGGTGATCGAGCTAGGAAAGAAGGAAGAAATATCAACGGAGAGCGCGGGGAACGGAGGAGACCTGGAACAGAAAGCTCCCCTAGAGCATGAGCGGCTGCCTCGAATTGTCATTGTCGTGGACGAGCTAGCCGATCTGATGATCACCTCGAGCAGAGATGTGGAGGAATACATTACCCGTCTCGCCCAGAAGGCAAGGGCCGCAGGTATCCATATGATTTTGGCAACCCAGCGTCCTTCAGTGGATGTGCTTACAGGACTGATTAAGGCCAACTTCCCGTCTCGAATCTCCCTCCAAGTTACGTCCCGGGTCGACTCCCGGACAATCCTTGATTCCATCGGCGCGGAACGGCTTTTAGGAAACGGGGACATGCTCTTTCTCCCCACTGGTACTGCGCGTCTTACTCGAATCCATGGGGCCTTTGTCTCCGATAAAGAGATTCGAAGGGTTGTGGAGTTCATCAAACAACAGGGAAACCCCCACTACCGCAAAGAAGTCTTTGAGGCCAGGAAAGAGATCGAGGCTATGAATGGCGATGACGACTATGACGAAATGTACGATGTCGCCGTCGCACTGATTGCGGAGACACAGCAGGCATCGATCTCCATGGTCCAGAGAAGGCTCAGGGTGGGATACAACAGGGCCGCTCGAATGATCGAACAAATGGAAAGAGATGGAGTCATAGGACCGGCAGAAGGGGGAAAGCCGAGAGAGGTCTATGCGAAAAAAATCGAAGAATAAAACCCGATTCGAGAACATAACGGCAAAGGGGGCACTCCTTCTATTAGTTACACTCACAATCTCTATCCTTTCTCTTGTCCTTGCGGTTTTGGCGGCGGAGATAAAAGACGCCGAGTTGGTCCTTGAG
>JACZXR010000209.1 GCA_022571535.1 Deltaproteobacteria bacterium
CCCTTGGCTCGGCCCGGCTCGATCCGCCCTATGCGGTTCGCGCCCTTCCGTCTCCCTTACAGGACGACTCCCTTGATATAAAGAATAACGGCTATCTGGGCGTAAAGATGCATCTTTCTGGGGTATTTAATCCCAGGACGCAATTGATCGACGCTTCAATTGCCTCCTGTAGGACTTATTGACAAGATGCACAGAAAGGATCTAAGGAGAAGGTAATGAGTATAAGGGTGCTTCTCTCCTGGTGGCTTTTCCTATCAATTTCTTGCAACACTTTTATACCGAAGCCCGCTGTGGCAGAGAATTTATCTCTTTCGTTCGCGTTATGGGGCGCCCCCGAGCGTAAGGTTATACTGGGGACTTTGTACCGCTTTCGGGATGAGGTATTGACCCAGAGCCCCAAGGGGCACCGGTACATTCGGCTTTTCTACCTGCATGCGTTGGAGGGAACCTGGCTCCTGCTGCGGCACCCAAACCTGCGGACGCAGAGCCGCAATGTGCTGAGGGAGCTACTACCCACGATCCAAGCGGTCACGGACGGGCAGCCAGCGGCTCTGACCTCGGAGAAGTTGGCGGCTATCGAGGGCCTGATGGATGCCTTCTCCGCCAAGGCAACCCCAAGGCTACAACGGACGATTAGGCGGCTCCGGTCTGATCTGAGCCGTGGGAAGCTATTGTCCCATTTCGGGATCGAACCCATGCAGCAATAATTTCAACCATCACTCAAACCCGCTACTGAGGCCAAGGCTAGTAACGGGAGCTTTTCAGGAAAGCGGGAGGCTTGCAAGGGCCTATCTTTCCATAGCTAAGGAAAAAGGCGAAGACGTAGTCAAGGGTAAAGATTCAGCAGGAGATTGACTATGCGATATCATTGCTTCCTTCTAAAATATTAGATCCTCCACCCTCTTGCTTTCATACATTCTTTATAATTCTGTTGCACTACGCAATAGTTAGAGTCTTTGAAATATTGATTCTTTGCATATGCTTCAGCCGAGAAGCCACGGTCGATAGAACAGGAGGCGAGTAAAAAGGTACACAAGAGAAACAGTCCAAGAATAAAATGGATGTCTCGTTTGTAAGGACCGGGAGGATGAGAAACGCTAAAATAATTCAAATTACAGGGTGTCCTACTCGTATCAGGACGCCAGATTTTAGAACAAAAAAAGCCCGCACACCCATTCACAAAATCAAAATGAGCGGCTGGCTCTGATTTGCCCATCTCCCTCCTCCGTTGGCCTCAGATAACTGGAAGCCTTCTCAATGCTGGGGGAGGCTCTAATCGTCACTTAATAATAGGCTCTGACTTCTCTCATTTCGCACGGATGAACACATATTCCTTAATCTTACCCAACAATCTGGTTCGGGTAGGGCGAATGGTAATGGTCTTCCCATCAGAGCTGATTCTACCGGTGAAAGGAAATACAGCTATGTAATCCCGAGGACAACAAGCTATTTCTTGTGTCCCCACGAGCTTCAATCCCTTGATTTTTCCATCAAATAAGGCCATGCCACTGTTGTCCCACTGCAACCTTATGGTGATTCGATCCCCCGATGCCAAGAGACGTACCCACGACATGTTGGGGAGATCCCCACCGCTCGCCCTAGGCCGCAGATAGCACTCAGAAGAGAATTGGTCGTACATTTCTTTTAGGCACCAAATTCCGCTGGATAAAGATTTTTTTACGCGTCTAATCTGTGCCCTTTTTTCTTCTTCTTCCTCTTTTACTCTTATAGCCGCCCGCTGCCGCCCCGCCTTATACTCTAGCCCGTACATCCTTGTCCTGACTTCTCGCGCATTCGTTGCTGATGGTGCCACTAGCAGGTACAGTTTGAAACTGTGGACGGCATCACTAAAACGCCCCACCTTCTCCTGCACCATACCCAGGTTGTAATAACCATCTGCCAGCCACGGGGCCAAACGCACAGCCTTCTCAAACTCAGCAAGGGCTCGGATATAATCTTCCGGTCCCTTTGCAATCTCAGAAACCGCCTGCCCTCGTCCAATGTGCCGTATAGCTCCCTCCGGAACGGGGGGGGGTGGCTGGATTCGCTTTACCAGCTTAATGATCTTCTCCCTAAGTCTCCGGTCTGTTGCGGATCCCGCTGTTACGGACTGAAGGAGGGACACATATTCCGCTAGGGCTTCCTGAAGTTTGCCTGCCTGCTCAGCTTGGCGAGCCCGGGCTTCTTTGTCGGTAGAATTAGCCGAAAGGTTAAGGGCTACGAACAAAATAAGGATGAACGTCATTAAGAACGAAAAATATTTTTTTATCACGATGGCCTCCTGTTTTCCTGAGGCTTGAAGCGCGTTCAAGCCTTGGAGAAACATTCCTATCCTTCTGTTTGGCCTCACATCACAAAGCCTTATCAATGCTGGGGGAGGCTGTTACTTCCTCCTAACTCGCCCTACTAGTATAGTCTGTGGGTGTGTGTCAATAGGCTAGAAAGCAGTGTCTTGGCAGGCACTTACAGGCCGATTTCATCGCAGGGTGCAATTAATCGACGCTTTAATTGAGTCCTAAGCAGGAGAGCCTTTTAACTCACCCATTTGACCTACAGACATACAAATTGCAGGCTCCCCGATAGCTCTGCAAAAACATCTATTTGAAACACCCTGCTACCAGCCTGCTACCACGATGGGGACGGTCTGTCCGTGAATTGTCCGTGTCTTTAAACTCAGGAAACCATACGAAACTGAACTAAAATGGACGGTAACAGAAAAGACACTCTTACAAATAAGCAGCTCCGGGTTATCCCTTTCCTTTTAGTCGCACCTTCTATCGAAGAGGGGCAACTAGATGAAAGTCGTTACTTTTAGAATGATTCGATTTAGATTTTAACGTGATAGCTTGGCCCGAGGTGCCCTCCTAACCTAAGGGCGCAAGGCACGGTACAGAAACGGCAGACTGCGATCCATGCGGTAGTCGATACCGGAGTGCGTGTCGTCGAACTCCTCGTAGGTGTGCTCGATACGCTGCTCGCGAAGCCGCTTGGACAGGATGCGCGATCCGTACTGTATGTGGTACTGGTCGCGCCAGCCGCAATCGATGAAAATACCCTTCAGCGTCTTGAGGTTGTTCCGATAACGCTTGACCAGGTGAACCGGGTCGTGCCGCAGCCATTGTCGCCATCGGAGCTCCAGTAACTCACCCGTTTCGAGGTTGAAAGGCACGCGAAAGCCGTTGGGTGCCTTCGGGTCCGGATCGTATGTGGCGGCCATGCACAAGCTCATCAGGCAATGCACCTCTGCACCTGAGAGTTTTTGTTTTCTCCATATAGCTTTCAGGAAATTTTTCACTCGGCCGTCATCCAGGCCCGCCATAACCCCACGTTCCTCTTTGAGCACATTGATCGGCCCCACCCTTCGCTTACGCGGCCGATGCTTGGCGAGCTCGTTCAATGTATTCGGCCAATCGCTTCGGTAGACGTAGTCGAAATAGGCATCACCCGAATGGTTGGCCACAGCGCCCCAGTAGCGCGCGTACTTCATGCCATGCACCATCGCGCCGTAGCCGCCTGAGGACTTGCCGAAGCAACCACGATGCTCCCGCGATGCCAGAGTTCGAAACTGACCATCCACGAAAGGAATCAGCTCCCGAGTGAGATAGTCCGCATACCGCCCGATGGCGGAAGAGTTCACGTACTGATTACCCCCAAGGGCCGTAAAACAATCCGCAAATACAAGGATGCAGGGTCCCATCTTGCGCTCATCAATGAGCCGTGCAGCCCGCTCAGGCACGTTTTCATCAAAGTTGCGCCAGTTGGTGTGTGATTTCCCGGAACCCGTATAGCCTACGAGATCGAACAATACGGGGAAACGTCTGCCGCGTCCCCCGGTAGCGCCCTGGTCGTATTGGGGTGGTAGCCAAACGTCGAGCGTTCGCACATGAGGATCACCGAGAGGATTATCCGCGAGGATCTTGGAGGTATGCTCCAGGGTCACAACGGTTCCCATTGACCACGTCGGTCTCTTGAGTGCCATGGTATTATCTCGGCTTAAAAATGATAGAAATATTGTTTTGGGGCAGTAGTATCCGACAGTGGGCTATTATGTCAATCTGGGGCTGACCTTTCAGATAGACCCCACATCTGAAGGATACTCCACGGTGGGGCTAGACCAAATGGCACCCTGCCCCCCTTCAAGCAGGACCCGTTATATCCCAGAACGCAACTGATCGACGCTTTAATTGAGTCCTACGAAGTTCCTTGACACCGCCCACCCCCAGCGATAAAGGGACCTCATGATCCGCGTCTACGACACAAACGCCCTATGGCGGCACGATGAGATCATAAGAATAAGGCATCTGGAAGCTGAGATTGTCGATATGCAGAATGAGATTGACAGACAGAAGGAGAAGGCCGATGCCCCTGAGGAACGCTTTCAGAGGACAAAGAAGTGGTTGGGCATCATCGACTAACTAATCCACTACCGATTAAGCTGTCAACCTTCCCGTAGCTGAAGAAAAAGGCGAATACACAGGTAAGAGTGACACACCGAGGTCATACACCAAACTCGGCGCTCTCGATGGGGACTACCTTCTGGACTTCTCCTTCATCCCACCCGAAATCAACCCTACCGTCATGCGCGACCCAGCGGCTACCGTCAGTGAGGACGCCTTGAGGTCCCCGATAAGCACCCCAGCCTCTAAAAGCTCCACCCGAGATACGGCGTGAATGTTTCCTTTCACTTCGCCTCTGACAACAATGTTCTCAGCCCGAATCTCTCCACTGATGTGAGCCCCTGGTTCAACCGTCAAATCACCTTTTATAGAGACCTCCCCCTTGAAGCGACCCGCAATCCGTACGTGTCCAGTTCCCTCGATCTTCCCCTCGATCACCGAGCCCGGAGCAATGAGGGATTCCTTATTTTCGGGGTGTCGGTCTGTTTGGCTGGTAAGCTCAAGGGGCCATCGGAAGGCAAATAAAGTGAGAACAACATGGATCAAACCGAACAATGCAAAGAGGGCTGGCGGAAAAGTACTGAGCGAGCCAATGAAGTCCCCGAAGTAAAGGAAAAAGCCCCAATACAAGGTGAAGA
>JACZXR010000210.1 GCA_022571535.1 Deltaproteobacteria bacterium
GGAGGGCAAACAAGGCTCCTGCGGGTGGTTGCGTGAGAGAATCGTCGAGGATATGGTCTTTTATCACGATCTTGCCTGCCCGTTCTAAGCATGGGTTGAGCTTGGTCATTAATAAACTGTTCTCCTCTGCGCTCTCCGCATGAATAATGTTGGAGAGAAAGATCATCTGGTAACTCCCCACAATTGAGTCGACGCGATAATCCTCCGTGACAAGTCTAATCCGATCCTCCAAGCCGGAATCCTTGACGGACCTTGCAGTAATCTTCATGGTTTCCGGGAGGTCAAAGAGGGTCGCCTGGAGTTTCGGGAACTTGCGGCAGAAGTGGATGGCATAAGTGCCGGGACCCGGGCCGACATCCAGCAGCTCTCGTACCCCGCTCATGTCCAACGTCTCGGTTAGAATTTGGGCATCCCCCCGAGCCCTTACCAAAGAACGCATCGCATAGATAAAGCGCTCGGTCTCCTGAGGAGACCTTTGATACATATCTGGGGAACGGACAGGCTTGCCTGAGCGAATTGCCTTTTCCAGTTCCCCCCAACAGTTCCACAGCGAAGAGTCGAAGAGAATCACGTCGCCGAAATATTTTGGTGAGTCATGCACCAGGTATATGGAGGCGAACTCGGTCAAGGAAAACAGGGAGTCTCTTTTCTCCAGCAAACCAAGGGAGACCAGGGCGTTGAGAAACAGCTCGGTTGCCCTGCGGTCTGTACAGATGGAGGAGGCAAGGGATGGAGCGCTGAGCTTCTTGTCGTTGAGGGCATCGAACACTCCCAAGCTGACAGCGACCTGGATAGTGCGGGCCTCCAGGTATCCACCAGCAAGGCTGGCCAGGAGAGAATAGTCCATCCCGTTAATCAGATCCGCTCGATAATTCGATAGGCCCGACTCTTTGGTTTGAGGGGCGCTAGGATCCCAAGCTTCACCAGGGATCTGATTTCACGATATGCGGTATCTCGATCCACCTCGCCTATCCGCTGGTAGTCTGTATTGGATAGCACCTTACTGTGGGAATAGGCATAAACCAAAAGCCTACGCTGACGAAAATTCATCTTGGATATTCCAAACTGATTTAACCATCTCAGAGTCGCCTCGTCATAAATGGGGGTGTTGCGCAGAGTGACGATGAAGAAGAAGCCTTCGGTGGAGAACTCAGGGGGTCTTAGACCATGGTGCTCCATCTCTGCAAACATTCTGGGTACCCCTTCTCCCATTTCCCTCAAGTAACCCAGGTCCGCTAAGACTCGGACCAGCAGCGGATTGCGGGAAAAATGAATTCTCCTTTGGCTGCGCAGCTGCTCAATTGTAACCGGAGAAGGCAGTAGGCCGGGGCTACGTACCTCAATGCGGTCCTCAAACATCCAGACTTCTACGGGGGCTCCAGTCAGGGTATAATCTCGGTGCGCAACTGCGTTGATCAAGGCCTCCTGCCAAGCGGTGGTCGGGTATTCTAACCGCTCCCGGAAAAAGAGGTCGTGGAGGATCATCCTTTCTCGAATGTGCTCCTTGATCCGTCCTGCGGCCTCATCGATAAGGTGCCAGAGGGGGGCCTCGAATCGGATCCGTTTAACCACGTTCAGGGAACTTCCGTGCTGTCGGTCGGTCCCTTCATACTTGACGAAGTCAATGCCGCATCGAGGGTGCCACTGCGCTGGGTCTTTTGCAAATAAGAGGAGGGCCGCCATCCGGAGCGAGGGTCTTTGCGTGGACCTGTCGATTAAGTGATAGGCCTGGGCCAAAATGGCTTTAGGGTCTCTCAGATCACCAATCTTTTCTCCAAAGGACTTAATGCTTCCAAAATCGAGATCCTCCCATGTGGCCTCCGGGATGGTCTGTCGTTCGTAATGAAAAGTATTTTTTGCTTCTCTCAGACATTGAATTTGCTCTGCAGGGATTGATGGGTTGTCGCCTGCAATGCGATAGAAGGTGCGTCCGCCTATAACACGGTGCACCTCCAGGGCAGGGCCGACCTCGAATATGAGCAGCTGCAGATTACCCAAATGGATCCTCTCGTACGAAGAATGAAGAGGTGGACTCAACAGGGACTGGGGGGCTTGGATTAAGACCTGGACCTCATCGGGGGTGTGAGGGATGCCGGTAACGCTTTTATCGCTCTCGACACCGACAAGGATAGTCCCTCCATCCGCATTGGCCATTCCCCCGAGGAGGCGGGCGATATCCCGGGCCAGTTCTTCACTGCGCTTTGGCTCTGTCCCTTTTTTCTTGTGCGCATAGGCGCTGAGAAATTCGAGGAATTGACCTCGATCATGTCGAAGCAGTGTGCCTAGTTCTTCCCCTTGCATGTCGACAATTCAGCTAACAGCAGCCATCCATGAGCGGTCTTGAACTAATGACTGAATGCTCATCATCGATGGGTGTGATCATTGCTTTAGGGCGTTCAGCCTGAGAATTTCCAAGACCATCTGAGCCGACGTGGTAAGGTCATTCAGGTCCAGCCATTCCTTAACGGTATGGATGTCTCGCATTCCGGTTGATAGGTTTGCCACTTCCAGTCCCCTCTTGTTCAAAATGTTGGCGTCGCACCCGCCACCCGTAGCCAAGGTTTGAACCTTGATTCCAAGACTGCGTGCGGCGGCATGGACAAGCTTGACAATAGGCGCCTCATCGGGAACATTCATGTGGTCGTATTGCCGCCTAACTGTTGGCTCGACGGTGACCTTAAACTGTTTTCCGTCAATTTTCGTAGAGTACGATGAGGCTGCCTCTTCTAAACATTGAATCATGTGTTGTGTTTGTTGCTTCAGTTTTTCTTCACTGTGGCTTCTTGCTTCACCTTTAAGGTGCACGAAATTAGGAACGATATTGACGGCTGCTCCGCCTTCAATGAGGCCAATGTTTGCAGTTGTCTCATCATCGATTCTGCCAAGTCTCATCTTGGAAATGCCTAGGGCAGCCACTTGAATCGCGCTGATTCCCTTTTCAGGGCAGACGCCGGCATGGGACTCTAATCCACGGATCTTGAACTCCAGATAATTGGCAGCAGGAGCCCTGGTAAAGAGAAAACCGATGGAGTCGCTGTCGAGGACAAGTCCGGAGCGTGCCCTGAGGCGGGAGACATCCAGATACTTTGCACCTAGGAGTCCAGCCTCCTCACAGATTGTGAACACCACGTCAATGTCGCTGCACGGAAGATGCTTTTCGCGTAAGACCCGCACCGCCTCGCAGATAATTGCGATGCCGCTCTTGTCATCACCGCCCAGGACAGTCCGGCCATCGCTTCTTAATATATCTCCCTCCAGGACAGGGACCACGCCTTCTCCAGGAATGACGGTGTCCATGTGGGCGGAGAGTAAAATAGGCGTAGAGCCCGGGCTGTTCCCTCGAAAATGGGCGATCAAGTTACCCACGTTTCCACCAACCTTTTCTCCGGCATCATCAATCCACACCTCTCCGCCCAGCTCTTCCATTTCTCTCTTGAGGCGATGGGCGATCTCGCTCTCTTTGCGGGAGATGCTGTCGATTTGAACCAGCTCGATAAGCAGATCTCTCAGTCTCTCTTTCTGAATCAATGAACTTCCCCCTCTTTCCTTGGCTTTAGAGTTATAGCTCAGGAGAGCTGTAAACGTGGAAAACTCGCGTCAAAGACCCTTTAGAAGTTGAGAGAACTCCAACTCGGTATAAAGCTCACGCAGATTTTCATTGCTGATCCCTTGGAAACGAAGCTCTTCTAGGTCCACATGGATCGGGACATCGGTTCTCACAGTTGCCAATTTCCGGCTCATCAAAGCGTCCTCTTTGCCTTCCATGAGAGCCTTTCGAACTCGTGCTGAGATCTTTATCCCCACCTTATCCAGATCATGCAGGTGGTCAAAAAGATTTTCCAGGCTTTGAAACTTCTGAATTAAAGGAATCGCGGTCTTCTCCCCAATCCCTTTAATGCCCGGGATGTTATCAGTCGGGTCTCCCATGAGACCCATGACCTCCACCACCTGATGCGGCTCCACGCCAAACTTCTCCTTGACCTCTTCAACACCGATCCACCGTGACTTCATGGTGTCAAGAATGCGGGTGGTATCTCCCACGAGCTGCATCAGATCCTTGTCTCCTGAGACTATAACGACTTCGGTTTCTTGGGAAGAAAATTTTTTGGCCAGAGTTGCGATGAGGTCGTCTGCCTCGAACCCTGCCAATTCTAATGCCGGGATATTCATGGCCTCGAGAATCTTTCGGATATAAGGGAACTGGGGAATTAGATCCGGCGGTGCCTCCGGCCTGTTACTCTTATATTCGTGATAGATCTCGTTTCGGAAGGTCACGCGTCCTTTATCCAAGACAACGGCTAACAATTCGGGTTGATACTCCTTGAGGAATTTTAGAGTCATGGTGGTAAATCCATAGATAGCGTGGGTAGGCAATTCGTTGGAGTTAGACATCGGCGGGAGGGCAAAGAAGGCTCGGAATATGTAGGAGCTCCCATCAATTAGATAGAGGCGGGCTCGGGGTGCTACCATAGCTGGGATCTTCCCGACAAGGGATAGCTAACGAGGCTGCCGGGTATTTGTACCTTATTCACGCCGCGAAGGAGCGGTGTGTTTTACCCTACCTATTTCTTTTTGTATGCCTCCCACCAGGCCGCGTAGAATATAAGGGCCAGCAGGAGAACCAATACCGCAACGGGAATTAAAACCATATCTTTTACGCTCTGCTTATCGTGGCCACAAACTGTAGAGCAACTTAGTCTATTGAAACCAACTCCACAATACAAGAAAAAACTCCGGTTCCTCGGTCTGTTTGTTCTACGGATCACCCGGCGCAGTGAGGGCCCCTGATTCCGGCCACAAGCGAAAGAAGGTTTTGGTGGCGGTGGGGGGACTCGAACCCTCGACAACGCGGATATGAGCCGTGGTGACAGCGATGAAACCTGTTGATTGTCATAACCTTTTTATCTTGGGGGCAAGTCTTGGGGGCAAGTTGTGGCTTACCCTAAAGGTAAATGAGCGCCAAACGACCTGAAAAGATACAATCCACATGAGGGTGCAAGAGAGATGAAAAGAAAGGCAAAGAGT
>JACZXR010000211.1 GCA_022571535.1 Deltaproteobacteria bacterium
CGAAGAGATCAATCAGAAGGAAGGGAGTCGAGCTGGCAGAGTAACGGTGAGGCTCAAGGACGGAATGGAGCTCAAGCGGGAAGTCCTGCATTTTAAGGGGACTCCAAAGAGCCCCCTCACGGAAGAGGAACTTTCCAGTAAGGTTAAGAGGTTGGCCTGCTACGCCCTTGAGCAGGAAAAAGTTGGTGATCTTGTCGAGAAGGTCCGGCGTCTTGAGGCAATAGAGGATATGGGGACTTTGCTTTAGCTTCGATTACCTTCAGTGCAATATGAAAACGTTGGCCATTCTTGTCAGTGGGGGGCCGGCCCCGGGCATCAATGCCGTGATCGCGGCTGCGACCATCGAGGCACGGAACCACAAGATGCGCGTGATTGGGTGCTACGACGGTTTCCGCTGGCTTGCCCAGGGCGGTGCCAAACATGTCGTTGAATTGAAAATCGCTGATGTCTCACGCATCCACTTTGAGGGAGGCTCGATTCTCCGAACCTCAAGGACGAATCCAACACGGAGTCCCGGCGGCGTGCGCCGGGTCGCCGAGACGCTTCGGCATCTCAAGGTAAATCAGCTGATTACGATCGGAGGCGACGACACGGCGTTTGCGGCCTCTCAGATTGCCAAGGCGCTTTCGAATCTGACGGTTGCCCACGTTCCTAAGACAATCGACAATGATCTCCCGTTGCCGGGCAGTGTCGTTACCTTTGGCTACACGACGGCGTGCAATCTGGGGAAGGACCTTGTCCACAACCTCATGCAGGATGCCGCGACTACCGAGCGCTGGTTCTTTGTCACCGTGATGGGCCGGCACGCCGGTCACCTGGCCCTAGGGATCGGGGGTTCGGCTGGCGCAACGCTCACCGTGATCGCGGAGGAGTTCTCGAAAAAAAAAGTCAGCCTCGAACGAATTGCCGATATCCTCGGGGGTGCGATCATCAAGCGCCGTGCCCAGGGGCGCAACCAAGGCGTAGCGTTACTCTCTGAGGGTCTGGCGGAAAGGCTCGACCCGGAGACGCTGGGACCGGTCGAGTGGGATGCATACGGGAATGTGCGCTTGGGCGAGCTCGACCTTGGGCGTCTGCTCAAGGAGCGCGTTACCGCAAGCCTTCGGGCAAGGGGGATTGAGGTCACCGTTGTGTCGAAATACCTCGGCTATGAACTCCGGTGCGCCCCACCAGGTGCTTACGACATTCAGTACTGCCGAAGCCTAGGCTACTGGGCCGCGCGATTTCTGATGGAGGGTGGGAGCGACGCAATGGTCACTATCCAGGCGGAGCGACTCGTGCCGATCCCATTTGCCGAAATGATCGACCCGCAGAGCGGCAAGATCCGCGTGCGGCTCGTTAATGTCCAATCCGAGGGTTACGAGACGCTATACGAGTACATGATCCGGCTTAAGCCCGAGGACTTCTCAGACCCCAAGATGGTCAGGAGGCTCGCGAGGGCAGGACAACTGAGCATACCGGACCTGATTGCACGATTCGGCTCATTGGTGCGGGGAGTAGATGCAAACGGAGAGAAACAAGGGACTAGATGAAAGAAAAGAAATTTGCTAGAGATAGCAGACACTCTGCAGGAGGCAGAGATTCTTGAAAAGGAGGATTCCTATGGAGATCACTTCAACTACCCATCAGCTTAATACCAGTGACGGTAAGATGGAAGCCTATGAAGCGAGGCCTAAAAACGGAGGGGCCAGGCCAGGCATCATTGTTCTGATGGAGGCCTTCGGTGTGAATAGCCACATCAAAGATGTCACCGAACGGGTGGCTCGCGAGGGGTACGTTGCGATCGCCCCGGACCTCTACCACCGGGAGTCTGAGAGACTTGTCTCTTATAAAGATCTGGAGAAGGCTGTTGGGATCATGAACCGATTGCAAGATCCCAAAGTGATGGATGACGTAGGTGCAGCCATCGCCCATCTGAAATCGCAGAGCTATATCAAGCAAGGAGCGATTGGAGTCACAGGGTTTTGCATGGGTGGTCGCTTCACCTATCTCACCGCTGCCCATCACAACAAAGACATCAAGGCGGCAGTGGCCTTCTACGGGGGAGGGATCCCTGCAGGCAAGCCAAGCCCCCTGGATCGAACAGGCGAGATCACCTGTCCGATCACCCTCTTTTTTGGCGGGAAGGACCCCCTCATCCCCCAGGAACACGTGGACAAGATCAACCAGACCCTCAAAGATCAAAAGAAGAATTTCAGCCTCAAGCTCTATCCGGAAGCGACCCATGGCTTCTTCTGTAATGAAAGGGAGAGTTACCATCAGGAGTCAGCCAAGGACGCTTGGGAGAAGACCAAGTCCTTCTTTGCCCAGCATCTGACGTAGGCGAGCATGAAGCGCTTGCTGGAAGAGGAAAGGTATCATCTACCTTTCCTCTTTGTTTTTTCGCTTCTCCTCTACATTACCTTTTTAGGCAGCAGGGATCTCTGGGCACCTGTGGAGCCTCGATACGGAGAGATTGCCCGGGTGATGTTCTCCCGTGGGGAATGGCTTGTTCCGACCGTCAATGGCGAGCTCTACACGGATAAACCAATCCTTTTTTTCTGGCTAGTCCTAGCCTTTTCCCATCTATTCGGAGGGATCAACGAGTGGACGCTGCGGCTACCCTCTGCCCTATCTTGCGTCGGGCTTGTGATCGTTACCTATCGACTGGGAAGGGATTTTTTCGACCACCGGGTCGGACTTCTGGCCGCCTTGGTCCTTGCCACGAGCTTCCGCGTTTGGTGGGAGGCCCGTTGGGCTCATACGGATATTCTCTTCACTTTTTTTTTCACCACCGCGACCTATTTCCTCTTACGCGCATGGCATGACAGGGGCAGGGAAACGAAGTTGGCCTATGGATTTATGGGGCTGGCCACCCTCACCAAGGGACTGATCGGATTTGTCCTGCCGGGATTAATCTTCCTCTGCCTTTTGCTCGTGAGGGGAAACAGCCAAAGATTTCGCAGGCTAAAGCTTTGGCAAGGACTATGGGTCTTTCTCTTGGTCACGGCCCCTTGGTTTGTCGCTGTGGGCCTGCAGACCGAGGGGCAATGGATAAGCGATTTCTTCTGGATCCATCATGTCCAGAGGTACCTCTCCGGCCTCGGGCACAAGAGACCTTTCTATTATTATCTGATCAACTTCCCAGCTGATTTTCTTCCCTGGACTCCTTTCCTTGTGCTTGCTGCCTTCGTCACCTGGCAGGTGCGGAGGATGCCCCTCAGACCAGCCTCTTTTTCGCTGGCAACATGGTTTTTTGTCATCTTTGTCTTCTTCTCTTTATCCGACACCAAGAGGGGACTCTATCTTTTGCCTCTGTACCCTCCGGCGGCCATTTGGGTAGCCCATGCCCTGATTGAGTTTGAAAAGGGGGAACGACCCGGACCTCGGGTTCTCACTGTAATCAGTGGTCTCTGTTTTGGCATGTTGGGGCTCACGGCACTCTCGCTTCCCATAGTCGTGAATTGGATTCGCCCAGAGATTCTCCTTGGGTCCATCGCCCTGGCTCTGGTGATTGTCGTTGGAAGTCTCTTTGCCCATCGGGCCTTTAAAACGAATTTGCTTTCCTCCGGTTCTCTTTGGCTTGTCGCTATCGTTTTTGGTGGCGTCCTCTCGAACGGGCTCTGGGTTTTTCCAGTGATCAACCAGTACAAGTCTCCTCGGATCTTTGCTATTGAGGTTAAGAAGAAGGTCTCACAGGGTGACCCCCTCTATATCTACGCGGATAGGATGAACGACTTCAATTTTTACCTGGAGCGGGAAGTGATCCCTGTTTTATCCAGGCCGGAGGATTTGGCCCGACTCGAAACGCAGGGTGGCCTGGTCTATCTCCTCATACGGGATCGGGATGTTAGGCGAGTTCTGGCTTCGGAAAGTTCACAGTGGGAGCCGGTCATCGAGAGGTCAACGGGAAGGAAGAAGTGGAATCTCATGAGATCAAGAGGCGCACCACAGGTGACAGAAGAGACTTCCCGCCGCTTGTGATAAAATAATGGGAAGTGGGAGTTGCTGGAGTGTCGCGCAAGAAGAGTGGTGACTTGGTAAGGCTTGGGCTTATCCAGATGAGGGTGGGCGCAGACCCAAGGCGCAACCTTGCCAAGGCAGTAGAGAGAATCCGGCAAGGGGCTCGAAAAGGCGCGCAGATTGTCTGTCTTCAGGAGCTCTTCGTCTCACGTTATTTTCCTCAAAGTGAGGATCCAAAATTCTTCCGATTGGCAGAGCCGATCCCGGGTCCGACCACAGACAGCCTTTGCCGGCTGGCCCGGGCAGAAAAGATCGTCTTGGTGGCTTCAGTCTTTGAGAGGCGCTCTCCGGGAATCTATCACAACACAGCGGTAGTTATCGATGCGGATGGGTCGATACTGGGCAGGTACCGTAAGATGCATGTTCCGGATGATCCCTGCTATTACGAGAAGTTCTATTTCACTCCCGGAGACCTTGGGTTTCCCACCTTTAAGACACGGTATGGTAAAATTGGCGTGCTTGTCTGCTGGGACCAGTGGTTTCCGGAAGCCGCTCGCCTGATCTCGCTTAGCGGGGCACAGATCATCTTTTACCCCACGGCAATCGGATGGCTCTCTGGGGAACCGCGAGGGGCCGCGAGAGCCCAACGGTGTGCCTGGGAGCTGATCCAGAGGGGGCATGCAGTGGCCAATGGGGTTTATGTAGCGGCCGCCAATCGGGTGGGTCGCGAGGGAAAGCTCAACTTTTGGGGGAGTTCCTTTGTGGTGGATCCCTTCGGGGCGATTGTTGCCCACGCCAATGAAGATCAGGAAGAAATCCTGCTGGCCAGGTGCGACTTCAAAAAAATCGATGAGACCCGCCAGAACTGGCCCTTCCTCAGGGACCGACGCATCGACGCCTATGGGGCTCTCACAGAGCGATTTCTCGATTGACCCTGCCGCTCGAGTAGCCAGTCCAACATTTCCAAATCTTAATTATTGGGTAACCCCGCGGCATGCCGCGGGCACAAAACCGATGGGGTTTCCAAAGGGGAGAAGCGGTAGATCTTCCCTTTGGTCGACCACGTGG
>JACZXR010000212.1 GCA_022571535.1 Deltaproteobacteria bacterium
TCTCGATCATCCAGATGTTGCCGGTCAGCTCAGCCACAGAGAAGACAATCTTGTCAGCCGCTCTTTCGCCCACTTGGACGGATAACGCCCTACCCATCCCCTAGCCAGGAGTCCGGTAAGCCGACTATACGGCCATGTGACGGTATTCAGGCCGGCAAGAGAACCAGAAGTTATTGTTATGCAGTAGGTTACAGAGATTTATGGTAGGGAGAATGGATGGGGCGATTCTTCCTACCATAAAGTGGCCGAGCATTTCGGTTGGTAGACACCCGCACCCAGGGCGAAGCCATCCCGCCCAAAGCTATCGTGCAGTTCGAGAATGTCACACTAATGGTGGATGAGAGGATGAAGTGGGAGAGGGTTGCCAAGTGAACCGTCTCCTATTGTCGCAGCTCTGTTCATCTTGGACCACCAGGCCAGCGCGGCAGCTGTCGTTGTAGAATGGTGAACAGAATCATGAAAAAGTCCGGTATTGGCATCCTAACGGGTGGCGGCGATGTACCCGGTTTAAATTCGGTGATCAAGTCGGTGGTCTATGGGGCCAAACATCTTGCTCGCGAGGTCATTGGGATTCGCAGAGGCTGGCAGGGTCTCACCGATGTCAACCTCTCTCAGCACCAGGACCCCGGGTTCATCATGCCTCTAAACAGAGTGAACACTCGCACCATTGACCGAACCGGAGGTACGGTTCTCCATACCTCCCGCACCAATCCGGCCAGGATGAACAAATCCAAACTGCCTGCGCATCTTTCCGCGGAAGAGTTGCGTCCCCTCCAGGTTGACGAAGACGCCTATGATCTCACACCGATCGTGATTCGAAATCTGGAGCAGCTGGGGATCGAGACCCTCATCGCGATCGGAGGAGATGATACACTGGGCTATGCCGCGCACCTGAGTGGCGAGGGTTTTCCCGTTATTGGCATTCCA
Source organism: Deltaproteobacteria bacterium (assembly GCA_022571535.1). Classification (GTDB taxonomy): domain Bacteria; phylum Desulfobacterota; class Binatia; order UBA9968; family CAXXLF01; genus JACZXR01. The sequence goes on from JACZXR010000212.1 coordinate 928, forward strand.
AAGACCATGGACAACGACGTACCCGGCACGGAATACTGTATTGGCTTTTCCACTGCTATCACCAGGGCTAAAGAATTGATCACCCGCCAACGCACGACAGTGGGCTCGCATGAACGCATCGCCGTGTTTCGGATGTTCGGACGCGAGTCAGGCTTTACGGCCCTTTATACGGCCTATGTTACGTCCACCCGCTGCCTGATACCAGAATACCCTTTTGACCTGGAGACGATCTGTCGCTTGATGGTCGAGGACAAATACAATGCCCCCAGTCGTTACTCCCTGATCGTGATTTCTGAGGGGGCCACCTGGCGAGGACAACAGAAGGCAGAGTTCGGCGAGGCTGATGCCTACGGTCACCGCAAGACGGTGGACATCGGTCATGCTTTGGCGGCGGAGATTCGACGCCGAACTGGAGAGGAGACTATGACCTCCGATCTCACCTATGATCTACGCAGCGGGGATCCCGACTCACTGGACAGTCTCATTGCCACGACTTTTGCCAACAACGCCATGGACCTGATCAGCAAGGGAATGACAGGTTAGATGGTCTCGGTCCAAGATGGCCGTTACCACCATACCACCTTACCCGATCCCGCATCTCCTCCTCGTCGGGTCAACGTGGAGAGGCTCTACGACAACAAGCTAGGCTCCCCCATACTCCTTGACCACGTCTAGGAGCTTTTGTGCTCGGGTGGCTGAGCCGCCGGGCCTTCATTCCGCCCTGAGTTTATCTCAGCCCGGGGCCTACCGCACGCTAGCCAGAGCTGTTGCAGTCCAAGCTGGAAACCGCAGGTAGCTTCCAGGCCGACGGTCGCCGAACCGTGCCCAAGCCTCAGGGCCCAAATTAGGCCACTTCCTTTTCCATTGCTTCATTGTAGCTTCCGCTGCGAGCAGCCCCATTGCAGCTGGCGCGGTGGTAGAAGGCCTTCTTGGCGGCTTCGATGTTCCGGCTCTCCCCCTGCCAGGCCTCGAGAACCGGGGCCTGGAGGGCGCGGCCGAAGGAAAAGCTGAGTTCCCATGGGAACTTGCCCAGGGCATTCATGGCATTCAGATTCTTCGTGGCCTGTACGTCAGACTGCCCGCCTGAGAGAAAGACCACACCGGGAACAGCCGCTGGAACATGACGGAGAAAACATCGCAGCGTGGCTTCCGCGACTTCCTCTGGATGCGCCTGAATGGTGCAGTCCTTCCCCGGCAGAACCATATTGGGTTTCAATAGGATTCCTTCCAGGAGTAAACCACTCTCATCCAGGGCGCCAAAGACCGCTTCCAGGGTCTTGCCGGTCTCCTTTTCACAACGGTCTATACTATGAGCTCCTTCCATCAAAACTTCGGGCTCCACAATGGGAACCAAGTCTTCTTCCTGACAGAGGGCAGCATACCTGCCCAGAGCATGCCCGTTGCAATGAATGCAGTAGCGGGATGGAGTCTCCTCTCCAATGGCAAGAACCGCTCTCCACTTGGCGAATCTGGCCCCCAGCTGCCGATACTCCTTCAAACGGGCTCTGAGACCGTCCAACCCTTCAGTGATCTTCTCTCCACGGCTGAAGGGTAAGGGTGTAGTGCCCTTGTCTACCTTGATGCCTGGAATGATCCCCTGTTTCAGGAGAACATCGGTAAAGGCTTGGCCCTCCGAGGTGGTCTGTCGGATCGTCTCATCAAACAAAATGACGCCACTGATGAACTCGTTGGACCCGGAAGTGGTGAAAAGGATTTCGCGATAGGCTCGACGACTGTCCGCCGTAGAAGCCACATCGATCGTCTTGAACCGTTTTTCAATGGTGCTGAAGCTCTCGTCGGCTGCCAGGATACCCTTGTTCGGGGCTACCAGGGCCCGGGCCGTCTCTCTCAATGTATTTTCGTATTCGTACATTAGAACACCCCATTTGTTGCCGCTGTTGACAACCTCATTTAAGGAAATCCAGAGCTGCGGGTCAACCATGAACCACAGAGGTCATAGGTTCTTGAAGTTTTTGGGGTCCAGACGATGGCAATACCATATCTAAACGAGAGATAGGTTGAAAGACTTTTCAGATTCCGGTTTACACCGGAAGTGCTGTGTCTGTTGAGTTTCAACGACTTACACCCCGCAGAATCCCGCATATTCCCGCAAAATACCGCACTTTCTGCACCCTATACGCACCCTGGCTGAGTGTTATTGTGTTGCTGAAATCAGGGCTCAAGATTCATCCGCCGCAGCAGGTCTTTGAAGCGCGGCTTAGCACGACAGCCCCCTCACCGGGTGCTCACAGTCCGCCAAGACGTAAAAGACTGCCGCTCTTTCTCTGGTATCCATCACGAGACGCCAATAGACCGCACCTCATCGATGCGATACCATGACCCTGACATGACATCTCGGCTCCAGAGTGGCCTGCTTTTGATGAAGGCTGTCTTGATGATCGTGTTGATTTTGATCGCCTTTTCGGTCCAAGCACAGAGGCCAAAACCCGTCTCTCGAACATTTGACGTGGGTCAACCGATTCTTGCTTACATCTCCCAGGAGGGGCCCGGCTATCGGCCGGGAGACCGCGCCCTGGCTGAATGGGCGTTGGAGGCTTGGAGAAAGGCCAGCGGTGGAACCCTTGAGTTTGAGATCGTGGAAGAGGAGCGGGCTCTGTTGCGCCTCTATTGGGTTTCCCCCCAGGAGAGTCGTTACGGGGAAATGCGCCCAATTCTGGTGCAGGGCAGGCGTGGGGCTGCAGTCTTCGTGAGACCGGAAGTTAAGGGTTTGGGAGCTGAGATCGATGCCCTGGCTCGAGAAGACTCGCTCTTTAGGGACACCGTAGTCTATCTCACGTGCTTGCACGAGATAGGGCACGCCCTTGGGCTGAAGCACAGCGCCAACTTCGAGGACATCATGTTCTTCTTCGGCTATGGCGGGGACATCCTGAATTACTTTCTGAGGTACCGCCAGAAGCTTCAGAGGCGTGAGGACATTTCGCTGCACTGGGGCCTTTCGGAAGTGGACATTCGGCACCTCCGACGCCTCTACCCTCCGTCTGACCTTGCCACCTCGAAAGAGACGGAGACCCTTCGAGACTAATGACCCAAATCTCTGGGGCCAGTACGATATATCTCGTCGGCTGATCGGGGCTCCAGGTTCATCCGCAGCAGCAGGTCAGTGAAGCGAGGGTCGTCGCGGAGGGGGTCGTAGCACAGACGGTTGCTGCAATGGACTACGACCTTATCGATCTGGTCGTACCATCTGCTCTAGTGCTACTCGGGGGCAGATGTTGTCTCTTATGTAGTCCATCAAATTAGTGGCCACACCTCTAATCCTCTGCTCCATTGCTGGATCGGTGCATTGACCTTTTTCGTCAAACACCTTGTGAACTGCGGCTACTGACACAGGCCCTGGGAGCACAATGGCCCCAACATGAGAGCAAACACTGCGCAGGTGTTCCAGAGCCTTGATGGCTCCAATGCTCCCGGCAGCTACTCCTAACAAGGCAATCGGCTTACCGCTCAACACTGATGGATAGCCCAGTTGCTCAATGATCAATTTGATGACACTACTATAACTACCGTGGTATTCCGGCGTGGCAAAAATGATACCGGTTGCGTCGGAAACCTGCTGCTGCAAGGTATCCATCACCGAAGAATCTTTAGCGGTACCCGGCAAAGCCAAATCGATTTCTGCAGGATCGATCACCTCAACGGCAGCATCCTTATGCTTGTCGATCTCATCGACGATTAAAGCTGAGGCTTTCGCCGTCATATTCCCCGGACGCACACTCCCGATGAACACCGCGATTCGGATGTCACAATCTTCTTTGGTCATTCTGTCTCCTCCTTCACACGAATTGTTTAACCGATATAGAACAGCCTTTGAGCGATACTGACATCATAGTTCACTCATCTCAACAAATCCTTTAGAAGGTCCAGGAAGCCATCATAAAATTCTTTGACTTGGATCTTCGGGAAGGAATGGAATCTCACGGCTCAAAGTTCATCCGCAGCAGATAAGGATGAGAAGGCCAAACTCCTCAGAGGCAGTCTCTAAAATGAGCTGCAAGTAAAGGAACGCAGTCCCAAAGCTTGGGCTGCAAAATATTCACTCTAAGCAAAGGAGCTTGGCC
>JACZXR010000213.1 GCA_022571535.1 Deltaproteobacteria bacterium
CCTGAATGCTTTCCGTTTCGGTGACTTGCACTCGGTGCCACAATCTCCTTCCTCCACTTTTCACTGGTCGCTAACATCTGCATCAGCACCGAACTTGCCACATAGACCACCAGGAAACCGCATGAAGTCGTACTCATGGATACGGGGCCCGGGGGTCGAACATTTACCAGCGTCCCCTCAGGGGCAATGACCTCCATCGGTCGCAGAACTCCGTGGTTCTTGGGAATGTCATAGGCCAACGAGGTAAGCAATGCTGCAAAGCACATCCCCAACGTGGCATGATATGGAAGATTAATCCCTTTATTTGACTGTCCATCAGTTCCCGTCAAGTCAAAGACGAGATGGTCTCCTTCCTTTCGAAGCGTCATATTTATTTTCCATATGCCGTCCGCCTCAATTGTCCCAATTTGACTCCAGCATCCATCAGGGATCTCGGCTATTCTCCTTCTTAAAATCGACTCGGAATAGCAAATCATCTCTTCGGATACGGCGTCCACCAATTCCAGCCCGTACCGCTCGTACATCTCCTGCATCCTAGACTTGGCAACATTGTTGGCCGCTATCTCACACTTGAGATCCAGCCCCACCATCCCCGGCTGCCGTGTCATGTTGGTAATCATGTCAAACACATCTCTTCTAAGAATTCCCCGCTCCACCAGCTTGATCCCAGGGATCCTGAGCCCCTCCTGGAAAACATCCTTCGCCTCTGGTGAGTCACCTCCAGGTGACATGGCCCCAATGTCATTCACGTGAACAAAGGTCGCGCTCCAACCCACCAGTCGATCCTTATAATGTATGGGAGATATCGCGTAGATATCCGACTGGTGAATCGCCGCAAGATAGGGATCGTTAAGCAGAAAAATATCATCGGGGAAAATTTCGTCCTTTCCAAATCGCTCAATAATTCTCTTTACGGCGAACCCTGCACACGCCACATGTTGACCGAATGTCTCGCCTGCAGACAGGATGTCTCCATCGGACCTGTAAATCGCCGCCATATAGTCATGCTGCTGAGTCGTATTAACAGTTCCCCCTGTTCGCTCCAGGGTAATCCCCATCTCCTTTGTAATCTGGTAGAGCCTGTGGGACAGGATCTCGAATGTGATTGGATCGACAGCTCTGTTTTGCGGATTCATGGGACCTGCCCTACCTTCCGATAGAGATCCTAACATTGCGAAATTCATCCATGACAAGACGATCCATAGGGTTTACGACAATGGTCGTCACCGGGGTTTCAACGATTGCCGGACCTAAGAGTTCGGTCCCCGGTGTCATCCGCTCAAAATCATAGATCCGGGTTGCCACAAAATCTCCGCTCTCCTCAAAGTAAACATCCCTTCCACCTTTCAGCGCATGGTCGGGGTCTTTCTTTTCGAGCGGGTATTTTTTTATATTGGGCTTGTCTATTTCGCCGATTGCCGTCACTCGAAAGTTCACGATCTCCTTTCCGGCCTCACGATACCCTGATCCCTTTCCATAGGTCTGCTCATACAGGTCGTCAAAGCGGTAATATATCTCTTCCATCCCATTTTCTGTAATCTCTGAAACTCCATCAGGAAGAGAAACGTTGAGCTCGTGGACCTGATAGCGATACCGCATATCCACGCTTCTTACAATTCTGATATCTTCATTTCTAAATCCCGCTGAGCGAAGGTCCTCAAACGCCATATTTGCGAGCATCGAAAAGTTAACATTGATTCGCTTTGCATCGGCCGGAACAACAAGGCGCTCGGACTTTCCGTACTCATAGACGACATCCGAGCAGACAAGTCCCGTAGCCCCGTGAACCGACGCGGTCAGAGGGATTACGACCTGCTTTACGCCCAGTTCGGCGGCGTATCTTCCGGCATGGACTGCCCCGGCACCACCATAGGCAAGAAGGGTAAACTCCCTGGGGTCGTAGCCCCTTTCCACGGTGGCCTTCCTGATGAGATCACTCATATGTGAATTGGCGATTCGATAAATGCCGCTGGCGGTCTCTACGATACTCAATCCCAAAGGCCTGGCAATTTTCTCCTCCAGGGCCCTAATGGCCCTATCTTTATGGAGCTTCATCCTCCCGCCCAAAAAATAATCTGCATTGAGGTAACCTAGAATGAGATCGGCGTCCGAGACAGTGGGGTGAGTTCCCCCAAGCCCATAACAAACCGGTCCCGGTCTAGCGCCAGCACCGTCAGGCCCGACTTTTAAAAGGCCTGTCTCCGGATCGATCCAAGTGAGGCTTCCTCCTCCTGCGCCAATTGACTCCACCCAAATCTTTGTGGAAAACATTTGGTACTGAAAGATAACTGGGTTGTAATGTTTCTCGATATTTCCATTACGGATGACACTGACCTTGAACGTTGTCCCGCCCATATCCGTAGCGAGAATGTTCGGCATCCCGATCAGCTTCCCCAAGAACTGGCTTCCCACTACCCCGGATGCTGGTCCAGACTCGATGGTGCCAACTGCATTCTTACAGGTAGCCTCTATGCCCAACACTCCTCCATAGGCCTGCATTACTAAAGGTCCCTTTCCGAGCCCTTTCTCCTGCAGCACTCTACGAAGCTGCTCCAGGTACCCAGAAATCCTCGGGCCAATATAAGCATTGAAAGCCGTTGTGGCTGTTCGCTCATACTCGCCCACGAAAGGAGCCACTCGACTCGAAAGACTTATAAAGATGGCGGGAAATTTTTTACTCAAGATTTCTTCCAGGGCTTTTTCATGTGTATCGTTCGACAACGACCAGAGGAGACACACAGCAATCGATTCGACCCCTCTCGCAACAAGCCTCTCGATGACCTCCTCAGCCTCAGCAGTATCGAGCTCTATAAGAACTGAACCCTTGTAATCTATGCGCTCGCTTACCTCTTCTATAAGTTCCCTTGGAACAATGGGCAGGGGCTTATTTTGTGCCGAGGCGCGGAATGCCTCTGCTTCCGTAAGACCCTCCGTGGTCCTTCCTCGCATCATCAGTAGCGTATCAGCAAAACCTTTTGTTGTAATAAGGCCTGTCTTCGCCCCCGAGCGGGTGATGAGGGTATTTTCGCCGATGGTACAGGCGTGAAAGAAAAGTCTCGTCGAACGAAGCAGTCGATCCTCGCTCTGTAAGTTAAGATTCAAAGCCGCGTCCCGCACCGCATCGACAGCACCCAGTGCCAAGTTCTCCGGCGTTGAGAGCGCCTTACCCAGCGTCACTCTACCCTCCTCATTCATTGCAACGCAGTCAGTAAAGGTTCCCCCGATGTCTACTCCAACGATATATTCCATTGTTTAGCCTTGGCGTGAAGGTTCCCGCTATGTTCTTGCTGGCTGCAAGAATAGATGACCTGTTACCGACGAGAGAGATGCTTTTCCATAGTCGGACCTACAGGATGGAGGGCGTGCCGGGAGAGAGCCTGCCTATCAAATTATATCGACCACGAGGTTTGAAACCTCCGGGTCGACAAAAGGGAAAAGCTAACACTTCTCCCCACTGTGGAGTAATGAACCGCGCCTTCACGAGGGAAACCCCATCGAAAATGTGTCCCCGGCAAGCCGCGGGGTGACTTAATAATCAGCAAGAAGCAATTGAATAGTATCCACGCAATTTAAGCTGACCGCTTCGTGAAGAACTGGTCCATACGGCTCTCTACTCCCTCCTCTGCCAGTGCCTTCTCGAACCATTCTCTCACCTCAGGATCCTCGTCTTCATATTCAATCTGGTGGCCTCCTTCCCGACGGTCCTTCAGCATCTCTTCAGTCTGCGCCACCGGGAAGTAGTTCTTTTCGCTCCCCCACCTAAGGGCTAGATATCGGACCGGGATCTTCCCAACGTTGAAGTGCTGGTGCCACCACATCTCCGGAGGGACCACAACGCTCCCCGGTTTCCAGTCGAAGCGGTGTTTCTTGCCACCTTCAGGCCACATTAGGGTGTAACCTTTTCCGTTGAGAATGGTTACGTGCGCGCCTGGACCGTGGCGGTGCGCCTTCTTATAGGTCCCAACTGAGAACTCCGAACTGTGAGCGGCCATCGTGTTATCGGATAGTTCAAAGTTGACGTTGGTACCCCCGCCTCCCCTCTCTTTCCATTCCTGCAGCCTGAAATTTATGACATCGGGGATAAAGTTGCTTTCCCATACCCTCCCTACATACATCTTGCCCTCGGCACTAAAATAATCAGCCCTCGGTTGATAGCGGTCCTTAAAAACAAAAGGATTGTTAAAGACGAAATCCAGATTATGATAGAGATTCATCACCAGCGGAGCGGAGGTTACGCCCAGTAACCGAACCGGAGCATCCCCCTGCCCGTTGTGCAGCTGGTGCCAAGCGTTAAGAGGCGGCGCAAACAAACTTCCCTCTTGCCACTCGAAGGTTTGCTTAGTTGAACCGTCCACCCACACGGTGGTAGCGCCTCGACCCTTAAGAATAAAGATCATCTCTTCGTATATGTGACGCTCGGGCTTCAAATTTTTTCCCGGCGGGATCTCACAAACATACGCGTCGTTGCTTTCACCTGCACCGATAAGGGTGATTATAGCGCCATCCCCACCCTTTTGCTCCCAAGGCTCGAGCTTGAGCGAGTTCACATCATCGACAAAGTAGCCCTCGATGACGGGAATCCTCTGGGACAAAACCCATTCCTTGTAAAAATTGCGCTTCTTGACGGCTTCAATGGCTTTTGAGCTCATGACCACAGATTGCTCCTTCCATCATTATTTAGCCTTATGTGGGACTAATTATTTCGCCCAATCTTAAATGATAAGGCTAGTCTTATAGGAATCTATGGAATGAATGTCAATAGGATTAACCCGGGATCACTGAGAGAAGGGGGATCCTCTATGACATACCTGCTCTAAACCCCGATCCGAAATTCATCAGTGCTAGAAATCCTCCCTGATGAGCATCACGCCGCAAGAAAGACCTGTTTGTAGCGCGAACCAGCAACTCACCTCCAGTAGAGTTGCAGAACGAAGATCAAAATGTCCGTAACTGCTGCCATAGGGTGCTCAACACCGCA
>JACZXR010000214.1 GCA_022571535.1 Deltaproteobacteria bacterium
TCCCCTGCCAGCTGCGATGCCCTGGATCCTGACCGGGCTCAAGATCGGCGTTCCCTTTGCCATCATAGGGGCAATCCTCGGGGAGTTTATGGCGGCGAGCAAGGGGCTCGGCTACATGATCCAGCACGCGAGCAACCTCTTTAACATCGCAGGTTCCTTCGCGGGCCTCATCATTCTCATGTTCATCGTCCTCATCGCCAACGCCGCGGTAAATCGACTCGAGCGACACCTCTTGCGCTGGCGGCCGAAGGAGGAGACCGCTGGCACCGCGACTATAGAGGCCTATTAGCTGGAAGGGGAGCCGCACATTGTGGCAAACTTTTCGGTCAAGCAGAGTCGGAACTTGTCTCTTGGCGTAAGAGCCGGCCGTAGCCCTCAATGGGATCCTTCATGCCTAGGGTCCGGAGCACCCACCATAGAGAAGCAGCATTGCTTGACACCACCGGCCGCCCCGTATCCCTTTCAAGGCTCTCTACATCAGCTACGGACGGCCATCGCCCGTGGATGAGCAGAGTATCCGCTTCTGGATTTTCCCGAAACACACTGAGGGCGACGTTGGAGGACGTGTGCTCCGGGAGTTTGACCTGATCCACCGGTTTGGATACGCCCAGGCCTCTGATACCGGCTACCTCAAGGCCTGCCGCCTCGAAATAGCGCTGCAGAGCCTGATTGATCCTCTCTTGGTAAGCAGTGGCGATAACAATTCTCTTGGCCTTTAGGTGCTTGAGAGCTTCAACGTTTGCGTTGAGGGCGGTGGTGATCGGTAGGCCCACGCGTTTTGATAAAGAGGATACGATCTCACTTTCCTCCTTGTAGCCTCGCTGTGTCCCCAGGGTTATGCCGCCGAGGAGGACCACATCAACTTCTTCGGCCACGAAGACGGATAGGGCCGACTCGAGGGCCTCAATCGCTTTTTCAAACTCCTCGGGGGTGTGGGCGCGAACATTGAGTCCAGTGGCTACGAGGGTGAAATCAGAGGGAAGGATAAGATTCCAATCTGAGGGCATTTCAAATACCGAAGGAGAGATAAATCCAATGCGTGCCTTCCAGCCAGCCATCCTTGCTACGACCTCCAATCTCGCTCAGCTTTAAACACATCATCTGGGTCAATGTACATTTTGCCACGCTTCATACCTTCGGATTATCCATTGCGATCGGGTGTCCCGAGCCAATGATGGGATCCGGTTCTCCCTAGCCCCTGTTATCGCAGCTCAAAGATTCCTTCTATCTCTACCGGATTTTGACGGGGCAATTCGAACATCCCCACCGCGGAACGTGCGTGCTGCCCGTATTCCGGTCCCCAGAGTTCCAAAAATAAGTCCGAGGCCCCGTCGATGACGGCAAACTGACGCTCGAACCCGGGTGAAGTATTGACCATGCCAAGGACCTTTACCACGCGCTTTACCCGATCCAGCTCCCCGACATGCTTTACGATAGAGCTGAGCATGTTAAGGGCGGAGGCACGCGCCGCCTGGTATGCCTCTTCCTCCGAAAGATCGCTATCCACCTTTCCGTGTATTTTGATGCCGGGAAGCACCGCAGGTCGGTGGCCGGACATAAACAGGAGCTTACCCACCTGGATGCACCCTGTACGGTTTGGGCTTGGATACTGGAATGGGGGTGGAAGGGTCAAGCCCAGCTTTGCTAATTTTTCCTCGATTTTCATGCCCCTCTCCTAAAAATTGTCCTGTTCGCAATGCGCTCACACTGGGGATGGTCTGAAGTTAATACGCGTTTCAGGCACCGGCTACACCGGTTTCTGAGCGGTCACCTCGATCTCGATGAGCTTTCCCTCGGCGGAATAACCGTCCACGAAGACGTATTCCATTTGAGGAATCTCGGCCTTGACTGTTTTTTTGAATAGATCTTTTAGGGCTTGTAGGGCCTGGCTCCGGTGGAGAAAGAAGGAGACCTTAACCAATTTATCCCAGGAGCTTCCGGCGTCTGTTAGGGAGCTGGAGATACGGGGGAGGATGTCGGACAACTGATCACCGAGTGTGGGGAGAACGGCGGTGACGCCGGAGAGAAAAACGACGGAATCGTAGGTGAGATAGCGAAGGGGAGTAATGGGGGGATCGTATTCGACAAGGGTCTTCTCGAGACCCTGGCGCGAGGGTCTCATGGCGAGCAGGTCCAGGGCAACTTTGGCGTCTGAGTTGAAGTGGCCCGGTGCAATGTAACTGGAACTTGCCGACCTTGCCTTGCCTGACAGGATCCTAACCCTTTCATTGCTTCCCAGATTTCGGCTTTCCCTGTCTTTTCCCCAAAGTCGGGTTCGGGCAGTGTTCTCAAGGGACAATCCCATCCCCCGAAGCTCCCCATCGAGACGGCGAAAAATATCCTGAGCCTGATCCGATGCCGTCATCCCTTCCTTTCCCTCACAGGAAAGGGTGATGAACTCCCTCCCAAGCCATAGAAAAATTTTCTTTCGCATGGCGAGCTCCTCTTGACAATCTACCTGCTGTGACGAAGGATTTTATATTACTTGACTAGAGGTATCAATCCGAGATCAAAGGGCAGAAGACTCTCGGTCAAAATTGTGGTGAAAAGTTCGTTTCGAAGTAGATCCAAGGCTGAAGGGGGCGGAGGCATGATGCACGGCATGACCCCAATCACTGTGCTTTGACACGGCCAACGTGTGGGAATATGATGCAGCTCATCCAATATTGTTCTCTGAAAGAACCTCAGGAGGAATTGCTATGGTAGATCAAGTCACCCTTGAAGTCTTCTCGGACTATGTTTGACCCTGGTGCTATCTCAGTACCGGGCGTATTGAGAAATTGAAGAATAAATTCGGTTTAAATGTTAAGTTTATTCACTTCCCCCTCCATCCGGATACACCACAGGAAGGGAAATCGCTAGCGGATCTTTTCGGCGAAGAAAAGGCTCGTTTGCAGGCAAGGTACAGACGGATGAAGTCTCTCATGGACCAGGAAGGTCTGCCCTACGGGGAACGGAAAATGAGTTACAACAGCCGTCTGGCACAGGAGCTTGGCAAATGGGCTGAAGGAAAACCCGACGGCGACCGCATACACGATGCCTTATTCCGAGCCTACTTTATAGAAAATATCAACATCGCCAAGCCCGGGGTACTGCTAAAGCTCGTGGAGGATGTTGGCTTGCCCATATCTGAAGCTCACGAGGTTCTTGAAAGCCGACTCTTCAAGGATGAAGTTGATGCCGACTGGAAACGTTGCTGGGAACTGGGTGTTACCGGTGTTCCTACCTTTATGATCGGCAGATTCACTCTTGTAGGGGCGCAGCCTTACGCAGAGCTCGAGAGGTTTGTCCTGAAAGCCAGGGACGGTCTAAACTAGGACCAATAACTTAGAGATGTGGAGAATTTACACGTTCTCACTCCCTTTATCTACGTGACTCGCCTGTAAGAAAACCTCGGAAATCATTCTCTTCAGAAGGACATTTCCTGAACCTCATGAATGAAACGTTGTTGAATGCACCCTGGTCGTTGTAAGAACATGATGGCGAAGTAGAAAAAGGAGGGGATATGAAAAGCGTAAGTTTGGTATTTGTACTCTTATGCTTACTTTCCCTCTCTGGATGCGCCGGCTCTCAGCCGCAACTGCTCTCAGGTAAGATCATTGACCTCACGCATCCCTTTGGGGAGGCCACCGTCTATTGGCCAACGGCAAAAGAGTTCCAATTAGAAAAAGTTTATCAGGGTGTAACCAGCAAGGGCTTCTTTTATGCAGCAAATAATTTCTCCGCAGCTGAGCATGGTGGCACTCACATCGACGCGCCGTTCCATTTCTATGAGGGTCGAAATACCGTCGACATGATTCCATTGGGCAGATTAATAGGCAACGGGGTAGTTATCGATGTGAGGGAAAAATGTGCGAATAACCGGGATTACCGTATTCAGATTCGAGACTTTCTTGAATGGGAAGAGAGGCATGGGTCCAAGCTCTATGACGTTATCATTCTTCTGCGGACCGGATTTGGGAAATATTGGCCCGATCGAATAAAATACATGGGCACAGATGAGCGAGGAGAGGGAGCTGTGGGCAAGTTGCATTTTCCCGGATTGCATCCCGAAGCGGCACGGTGGCTTGTAAACAATCGTAGGGTTAAAGCCATTGGTTTGGATACGGTGAGTATTGACTACGGCCAATCGACGCTGTTTGAAAGCCATGTTACCCTTTTCCAGAAAAACGTTCCGGCCCTCGAAAACCTCGCTAACCTTGAGCAACTACCAGAGAAGGGCTTCCTGATCATCGCGCTTCCCATGAAAATTAAAGGAGGGTCCGGAGGGCCCCTCAGGATTGTGGCCGTAGTAAATAAGTGATCGTTTGGACGATTGTTTTTTGATAAAATCTGTGGTGGCGGTTTGATTCTTATGAGGAGGAGAGTATGGGAATAGAGGAGAAATTGGCCAAACTGGGTTTGACCCTGCCGCCCCCATTCCAGTATCCAAGCCCGAATCGCACGGGGTGCGTCCAGGTGGGTAACCTCCTGTTCATATCCGGCCACGGCCCGGCGGAGATCGCCGGTGTGAAGATGCGGGGTAAGGTGGGGGACGAGGTCTCCGAGGAGGAGGCGACCAAGGCGGCACAGGCGGCTGCTCTGAGCATGCTCAGCTCGATTAAAAGACAGATTGGGGACTTGAACAAGGTGAAGCGCGTGGTGAAGGTATTGGGAATGGTCAACAGTTCGTCTGGCTTTGACAGGCAATTTGCCGTTATCGACGGGGCTTCGGACTTATTTTTGGAACTTTGGGGTCCGGAGTACGGGCAACACGCCCGTGCCGCGGTGGGGATGTTTGAATTACCCCGGCGGATTCCAGTAGAGATAGAAGGTATTTTCGAACTGTACGAGTAAACCCTTGGTTCAACCGAGGTATTGACAAGAGGGGGAGAAATTCAATATCTTTGGCGCCTCTAGTCCGATATGGGACCTCTCGGGCTAGAAAGAGGAATAAAGGGCCCTAGGCAGTCTCACCTTGGGG
>JACZXR010000215.1 GCA_022571535.1 Deltaproteobacteria bacterium
CCGCAACGGCGCGGCCTGCCCGTGGTGGCGCCGAACTCGTCCCCATCCTGGGCGAGCTTTTTCCCTTCAGGGCCTTTCAGCTCCGTAGGGAAAGGGCCGCTTCCTACACGGGTTGTGTAGGCCTTTGAGATCCCGATGACCTGATGGATGTTCTGTGGGCCCACTCCTGTACCTGTACAGGCTTCACCGATGACCGTGTTGGAGGATGTGACAAAAGGATAGGTCCCGTGGTCGACATCGAGGAGGGTTCCCTGTGCCCCCTCGAAGAGGACCTTCTTTCCCGCCTTGATCTGTCGCTCGAGGAACAGTCCCGTGTTGGTGACGTAGCCTCTAAGGCTCTCCCGGTAGGCGCAGTAGGTGTCGTGAATCTCATTAAAGCTCATCGTTTTTTCTTTCAAGACGGTCTTGAGATAGATGTTCTTTTCTTCTAGATTTGCCCGGAGTTTCTCGTAAAAGGTATCTTCCTCTAAAAGATCGATGAGACGGATCCCGACCCGGGCCACCTTGTCTTCGTAGGCTGGTCCGATGCCGCGCCCCGTTGTGCCGATCTTTCCTTTACCTCTTAATCTCTCCCGAGCCCGGTCGATGGCCTTATGGTAGGGCATGATCAGGTGGGCCTCCTCGCTGATCCTGAGCAAGGAGTCGTCTAAGAGATGCCCTTTCTCTTTGAGTCTGCCGATCTCCCCTAAAAGGACCTCGGGGTCTACCACGACGCCGTTTCCGATGACACAAAACTTATCGGGGTGAAGCGCGCCTGAGGGAACCAAATGCAGGACTGTTTTTACACCGTTAACAACAAGCGTGTGACCGGCATTGTTCCCGCCCTGGAAACGCACCACGATATCCGCATTCTGGGAAAAGAGGTCGACGACTTTCCCTTTCCCCTCATCTCCCCACTGTGCTCCAATGACCGCGACATTCAATACTAGGGTAACCTCCTGGCGGGTGCGTTTTAAAGCTTCACCATCTGCGCGGAGAGGATATTGGGCAGATGGCGCAGGATATCGAGAACTTTCTTGGGAATGGATTCATCCACGTGAATGAGAGAGATGGCCATCCCTCCCACTTTTTCTCGTCCCAACTCGAACCCTGCGATATTGATTCCTTTTTCTCCCAAAAGGGTGCCTATGGCGCCGACCACCCCGGGGACATCCTTATTATGAAGGATGAGAATGTAGCCCTCGGGGATCGCCTCGAAATAGAAGTTGTTGATCCTGACAATTCTCGGGTTGTTGCTCCCAAAGATCGCGCCTTCGACCTCGGCCTCTTTGTCTTTGGTCTTGACTCTTACCGTGATGGAACTGGCAAAATCGCCGGCACGGCTGCTTTTCGACTCTATGACCTTGATACCTCTCTCTCGCGCCACCACCGGGGCGTTGACGTAGTTCACACTGGACTCCATCATCGGTGTTAGAATTCCCTTAAGAACAGCCAGGGTCAGGGGGGCCACGTCGTACTGGGTGACCTCGCCGCCGTACTCTATCTGCACCTCTTTGGGTAACGTGGCCAGCATCTGGACCTGAAGGCTCCCGAGCTTTTCTGCCAAGGTGAGATAAGGGCGAAGGATGCTGAGAAGCTCCGGGCTCACAGAAGGGACGTTTACCGCATAGCGGATAATTCCTCGGGACAGAAAATCAATCATCTGCTGGGCAACAGCGATAGCCACGTTCAGCTGCGCCTCACCCGTAGAGGCCCCTAGGTGGGGAGTCGTAATGACCTGATCCATCATGAGTAACGGATGGTCTGGTCGGGGAGGTTCCTCGACGAATACATCCAGGGCGGCCCCGGCCACTTTCCCCTCTTGAAGCGCCTGTATAAGATCCTCCTCGTCCACGATCCCTCCACGGGCACAGTTGATGATCCGAACACCTGTTTTCATCTTGGCAAAGCTGTTGCTGTTGATTAGACCTCGAGTCTCATTGGTCATAGGAGTGTGAACAGTAATGAAATCTGACCTCTCATAGATCTCGTCCAAGCTCACTACCTCCACCCCGAGGCGTGCAGCGCTTTCTGTCGGCACAAATGGGTCATGGGCAATGACCTTCATTCTAAAACCCAGGGCCCTCTCGGCGACGATACGACCGACATTGCCGAGGCCAATGATTCCTAGGGTCTTGTTGCAGAGCTCCACCCCCATGAACTTCTCTCGTGTCCATTTCCCCATTTTGAGCGAGGCAACTGCCTGAGGAATATGGCGGGCAAGGGACATCATCAGGGAGATCGTATGTTCCGCAGTGGTCACATCGTTTCCACCGGGCGTGTTCATGACCACGATCCCTTTCTTGCTAGCGGCCTCAACATCGACATTTTCAACACCGACCCCGGCCCTGCCTATGACCTTGAGGTTTTGCGCGGCCTCCACGACTTCCGATGTGACCTTGGTGCCGCTGCGAATGACCAAGCCTTGGTAATCTCCAATAAGCCCTATGAGCTCAGCGGGCTTGAGCTCTAGGCGCACGTCGACGTCAAAGCCAGGAGCTCGCTGAAAGAGCTCGAGTCCCTGGGGGGCCAACGGATCGGAGACCAGAATCTTCAACTTTTTTCCTTCAGACCTTCATCCAGGGCTTCCATCAGGACCTCTTGGGCTGCCGCAATGCCCTGGCCGAACTTTACCGGAAAGCCTAACCTTTTCAACCCCATCTCCAGCGCGCTCACAGCTACAATCACGTCGAATGCCCCCATGTATCCCACGTGGGCAATGCGGATGATCTTCCCCCGTAGTTGGTCCTGTCCCTCGGCAAAGATAATGCCCATACGGTCTCGGAGATAATCCAACAGTTTATCCGCGTCCATATTTTCCGGCACAAATATCCCGGTGACCGCTGGACTCGGGTTCTCAGGGGCAAGAAGCCCAAGCCCCAGTGCTGTCGCCGCCGCCCTGGTGGCTCGCGCCAATCGCTCATGGCGGGCGTATACCCGATCCGGTCCTTCCTCCAGGATCTTTTTGAGCGCTGCACGCAGGCCGAGGATGAGCGAAATGGCCGGGGTAAAGGCCGTCGTTCCCTTAGCCTGGCTCTTTCGCTCCAGCGCCAGATCGAAATAGAACCTGGGCAATTTAGCCTTTTCCGTTCTTGCCCATGCTCGGTCGCTCAAAGAAATGAACCCGAGCCCCGGGGGAACCATCAGGGCCTTTTGCGACCCAGTGACTAGAACATCAATTCCCCACTCGTCCATGGCCACCGGCAAGACACCAACGGCAGTGACCCCATCGACCAAGAGAAGAGGGCCAGTTCGAGTGATCTTGGCAATATCGCGGATCGGATGCAAGGCGGTAGTAGAGGTCTCGCTGGCCTGGATGAGGACCCCTTGAATGTCGGGATGGTCATGAAGGTTTTCTTCTATCGTCTCGATCTTGACGGCTTTTCCCCATTCCACCTTAATTTCCACGACCTGAAGACCAAATGACCGACAGATCCGAAGCCACCGTTCGCCGAATTTCCCTCCATTGATTACAAGGACCTTCTCTCCGGGAGAGAAGAGATTCGTTACTGCTGCCTCCATGGCCCCAGTCCCGGAGGCGGCCAAGACCAGAACATCACATACCGTTCCAAAGAGGATTTTCAGCCCCTCTCGCACCTCTGTGAAGATTTTGCTGAACTGAGGCGTCCTATGGTGAACGGTAGCATCCGCCATAGCCGACCGGACCTCATCGGGTATTGGGGTAGGTCCCGGTGTTAGCAGATACTTCTTGATCATTTTTTACTCATAAAAAAGCCTGAACCTCTCTGATTAAGAGACCCAGGCGTTCGGCCACTTTAAGGATTTGCATTCCCTTGCGGTTGCCCCCGCGTAGACGCCAGTCGCGCGAACAATTTGACCTCTTTTCTACGTATCTCAGAAGATGGTCATTGTCAAATGTTTGACGGCATGGAGTTTGAAAGCGCGTGGGTTGCATGGTCCTTGCTGGCGCCTCCGAGCTGTGACATGATTGGTCGCCTATCCTATAGATCAGCTCTTTGGGAATGTTGGAAAGACTCATACTGTTTGATCTCGACGGGACCCTGATCCGATCCCTGAACGGCTTCATCGCTTTTAACGAGGCCATTTATAAAACCTTCGGTCTTTCTGGGGATATTCGCACTGTCATTCCAGACGGAAACACCGATCCTCTCATTCTGGAAGACATTTTTACCGCAGCTAACTTGAAAGTGGAGATTACCGAAGAGAAATGGCGGGCCTTCGCCCAAAACCTTTATGAATCCTACACCGACGCAATCCAACGGGGTCTGATGAGGGTATTTCCTCTTCCCGGGGTGTTGGAGCTAGTGAGGAAATTGGCAGAGGTGAAAGGGATCTATCAAGGTGTCGTCACCGGTAATCTTGAGAAAACGGGGAGATTAAAACTAGAGGCCGCGGGTCTGGGGGCTTACCTGGGGCTGGGTGCCTATGGAAGCGATTCTCGAAATCGGAACGACCTGCCCGGGATAGCCAAAGAGAGGTGGGCTGGGGTTATAGGAAAGCCCCTACCATCCCGTCACTGCACTATCGTTGGGGATACACCCAAAGATCTGGACGCAGCCAGAAAAAACCATATGAGATGTCTCCTGGTAGGGTCAGGGCGATACGCGGTGGAAGAGCTGGGGCTATTGAAGCCTGACGCCTGCCTGCCTGACTTTACCGATACGAAGGCTGTCGTAGAGGCATTGCTAGGGTGATTTTGGCGTCCCGTCCCCCGCTCAATGCAAAATTCAAAGTGCAAATTGAAAGAGGCAAAATGAATTTGCATTATCCATTTTGCCTTCTGTAATGGTAAGCAAGATTCGGTTCTTGGTTTAAATTATTGGGTAACCCCACGGCTTGCCGCGGGATATTCTAGTAACCTGATTTCACTTTGTGTCTTTCGTGCTCTTCGTGGTGATATTTCTCTCTTGCTGAGACAGATAAGAGACTGCAGCCGGCTTCACTGGCCTGCTAAACCGTCAGCTCCTGTGACATGTGATAGTATTTGTCTAC
>JACZXR010000216.1 GCA_022571535.1 Deltaproteobacteria bacterium
TCTGTTGGAGCCATATCATGGGCGAAGGATAATGTAAAAGCTCCAGGACGCCAAGAAAGGTCGCTTTACGTAAGGCCATGTGAACTCTTAGGCGGGCGCCGCACCCGGATCACAGTGTAGACATCGTTACGGTGATCGAAGCGCGCGAAGACGAGTAGGCGGCGCCGCCTAACACTTATGAGGCCCCCGGTCGTCAAGGGGCGAAAAAATCCGTTAACGAAAATTCATTATTTCCCTTTTTTTACCGATGTCGTCTCTCAAAAGTAAGTACGCAGGACAGTTATCCAATCAAGCGCCACAGGCTACCAGGAATCGTCCTACGACCAGCTACGTGGTTGATGCCAGTGGACAAGCTGAAATCCAAACACGGTAAGCCCAAAGCACTTTCGATTCTAGCCCATAAACAGAGGCGAGCAGTCTACTTTATGCTCAAAAGACAAAAGGCCTTTGACATGAACAAGTTTCTCAGTTCCTGAGCTGGGAGAGGACGGCTAAGCCGAGCGCCTAACTGGAACCACCACGGGTGAGCCTGTACACACAGACCGGCAATGATGCTAACTCCATGTGGCGCTGACCACGGATCCGGTCGTAGGACGATTCCGGGTAGCCTGCAACGCTTGATTGGATAGCCGTCCTGCTCCCTTAACAATATCTCGATGTCGTTCATCGAGGTATAAGTGCTCTGCCCCTTTCCCGAGCCCGGAGTCTAACTGGAAAACGCTTCGGCGTTTAGCCCTTACTTTGAATGGGACGGTATGAGGGTACGGATGTATTTCTAGGTCGCAGAGATCATGGCTCATGCCACTCTGCTGTCGCCGACGTAAAGGGAGAACTCCCCTTGACGGGGATACCTGGGTATCGACCCCGGAGAGATCGTTCGTTACAAGCCAAATATGAGAGCCGGAATTTTACCGTGAACTCTCTAAGGCTGGAAGAACGACTCTATCCGTCCTTTACCTATGGCTATTGAACCTCGATAAGTGTTTGGTGCAGGGCATTTCCCCTTGCACCTGATTTTGGAAACTAAGTCAGAGCAATATTACCTGAGGTGATGGCATCGATCACAAAAGCGAAGATTAAGAATTTTCGTTAGTGAGGCTTTTTGCCCTTGACAACCGGGGGCCTCATAAGTGTTATGTTGCTGCACTGTCCTACTAAACGAAAGCATAAATAAGAAATGCGCCAAATGCCGCTGCTAAGACACCGCCAACACGACCAAATGGCTTTACAAAAGATAAAGCCCACGACATTAACCGATTAAAATTGCGACGCCCTATTACAGCTAGAAATATAGCGGCAACAATAGAGAGCCAACCAATAATCTCAATTACAAACGGAAATTTAGATACGTTGGATTGATATATCAGTAAAACACCAAGAACTAGTCTTACTACAATAGCCAGAATATGTAGTTCCAGCTTGTCCAATTTATTTCGCAGAAAGCCGAATATAACTTCCGGATTTATTACAATGACTATTCCGGCCAACAAATTCAGGGCACCAAATATTATTATCAATACGGTCATAATCTATTTCTTAAAACAACATAACTATTAGGGAAGGTGTCACGGAAAGATTTTAGATTGTTACAGGGGGAGCAGAGCCAGCCAATATGTCCTTGAGGAAAGGAAGGATGCATCGCTTTAGGCTTACTGTCCACTGGCTCAACGGAGCCGGTTTTTCTTCGTAATTTAGGGGAATTGCCAAGCTATACTTACTCGAATTGGACAGAACAGTTATTCTGTCTAACGCACGGGCTCAGGGGCGGCGGCGCGATAGCGCCGACGTCCCTTGGAGCACCTTGTTATGAATAATTACCTGCCTAAGAGAATGAGGGTTTCATATCCTCAGGAGCTATATCTTTTACATGTTGAGCAAAACTCCAATGATGACCTTCCAGGTCTTGCACCGTGTACATTCTGTCGCCCCAAAACATATCCATAGGTTCTGTGATGTTCGTTGCACCTGCATCTTTTGTCTGGCGGTAGTGTTCATCAACATTATCTACATAGATGTAGAGGCTTTGATTTATACCGGAAAGCTCGCTTGGGCTCTTGGTACCCCGTTCATCACATGGAGGTCCCATCATTACCACACCATCTTTAAATTTCATTTCTGCGTGCATGATTGCACCATCTGGTCCTGGTATTTCGCCTCCTCGTTCAAAACCAAATGTTTTCTCTAGCCAATTCAATGCTGCTCCTACATTCGCATAGAAAAGATATGGAGTAACTCTAGGCATTCCTTCAGGTGGATTCTTTGGCATTTTTCGGTCTCCTCATCTCTTGAATGTTTTGATTTGCATAACGGGACCATCACCAGCGCGCGATAGCGCGTCCGCGTGCATGGCATTGTTATCAGTGTCGCTTCTATGTCACCACGTAGTAGGTATTGCTAGCAACAGATCTCCTTGAATCGGCACAAATCGTGAGGATGATTCGATTAGACGACTAGCGGTTAGCCCTGGGACACCGTACACTTCAACGGACACCTTGAACTCATTGATCAGCTTATCAATCGCAGGAGTGTAGTCGCCGTCGCCTGAAGCGAGGACGACGATATCCACGCGAGCTGCGTACTCCAGCATGTCGAGTGTAATCCCTACGTCCCAGTCCCCCTTGGCTGAGCCATCAGCTCTCTGGATGAAGGGCTTGAGCTTTACCTCGAAGCCAATCCTTGCCAGAATCTGCTGAAACTGGGTCTGCTTCCTGTCGCCCTTGTCAACAGCGTATGCTATTGCTTTCAGCAGATTCCTACCGGCCGTCACCTTCTTGAGGAAAGAACCATAGTCGAAATGGCAATCATACTGTTGCTTGACTGTGTAATAGACATTCTGCACGTCTGCGAATACGGCTACGCGGTCCATCGTTAGTCTTTCTTCTGATAACTAGTAATATGCTGGTCAGCATATTACGGGCCTATGTCAGTATTTCGAGCGATTTTAATGCGATTTCGATACCTTAACAAGGAAAATCCAAACTCTTAAAAACCTGTAAAAACTGCAGCTTTTGTCAGTAAATCCAGGCTTTAGGTTGTAACCCGACACGATACCACCTGGGTCACCCTTGCTCCAAAATGGACAGAAGGGCTATTCTGTCTAACGAGCATAGTCTTCGCAGGGAAACACCTGCGCAGTCAAGACTCAATTCATGAGGCGCCATTTAAGCGGCACTTCCTCAGGGGCGAAATGAGTCAATTCTAATTTGGCTGGAACCCATACTGGGCTTGGGTTTGCTCGGTTTTAGACCCCCAGGACTCAATTAAAGAGCTATTGAATTGAGTCCTACGAGTCATAGGAAAGAAAACGGCGGCCCGTAAGCGGTCAAGATCCACTTCCGTATTACCTCTGCCTCCTTTTCATCATCTCTTCCATCTGCTTGCGCATCTGCTCGGCTTGCTCTTTGGTCATTCCACCAGAAAACGAGCCTTGAGGCATTTTCCCGCTAGAGCTCCTGCCCATTGAAGACCAGCCAGGCATCTCAGGTATCGCTAATCGCTGATAGCCAGCCGGAACTTCGAAGAGCCTGGGATCCTGTTTTCCGATCTTGATGTTTGTATAGTCGAATCGGAAATGCTGACCTTTTGAGGTGCCCTCCATGCGCACGGGGATATTTTCTTTGGTGATCCAGTGGTGGCCGACAAATCGACTGCCATCCTTGTGGACAGTTTCAATCCTGTATTTGGTCGTCGGCATTCCGTTAACTCTTTCCGAGCCGAGCTTGGTGAGCTTGAGGTTCCCTTCCCGGATCATACTCTCGGGGTCTTGGTCCCCCCGGCCGCCAAGGTTCTCCATGTACATCTTTCTCTTTGGTATCAAGTGCCAGCTCACACCTTTGTCCCGGCGCCGAATCATGATAGTCTTCTCACCGAATCCGACCACCTCACGCCGTTCCTTTTTGTTTGAGGAGTAGACCTTGCCCGTGAGGATCATTGGCTTGCCGTCCGGGCCCTTTCCCATGTTCATCTTTACGTCAGCCGAATAGCCTACTTTGGGATACGGGAACTCTGCGGTTTGGGCTGAGGAGGCGAACAGGAGCATTAGACAGGCTGCAGCTGAGATGTTGGAAAATCTACAAATCTTCATTTCTTACCCTTCTAGCTTTTTGGATTAATGAAAGAGGCTTCAACGAACCAGTAACCGGAGCTTAAGCTCAAGACTGACTTCTGACTTGGTCTTTACATTTTAATGGAAAGAAGCCGGGTCAGGTTTTCTCCGCAGTTCCTTGTTATAGCGCCGACCCTCTAGGTTTGCAAAGGTAAAGACCCGACAAAAGATCGTCTCTGTCACTGACACCAAGTGGGAGGGATCAAACTGAGGAGGACCTACGAACATGGCTTTAAGGGGTAAAGAAATCTGCACCGTAGTATCCCCACAGCCCATGAGTGGGCCTGAGATGCGATTACATAGATGTCTTTACAGCGGCACTTCCTCAGAGTCGAGAATGAGTCAATTTTGATTTGGCTGAAACCCGCTCTGGGCTTGGGTTTGCTCAGTTTTGGACCGCCAGGACTCAATTAAAGAGCTAATGAATTGCATCTTGGACGGTTAAATTAAGCGCATGCAACAAAGCCATGAACTGGCGATGTAGACCGTTGCTCATTTAATCACTCACCGGCGAAAATTTCTCTAGTTTCATTTTCACCCCGCCCTAGCATCAAGTGACAATAGGGACAATACCATCCTCTGTAGTATCTATGTTGTTGAGCGAAATCGTGATCTATTTCTAACCATTTGGCTTTAGTAAGAGGATGCGTGTTACCATTGATAGTGGGGCCGATACATCTTTCCAACTTCTGCATTTCTCCCATGAGCTTAATTAAGGCCAGCGTGTATCAGGCGCGATAGATAGGCCGCGCCGATTGGTTGCCTGTAGCTTAATCGAAAATTGCTACTCACGCTTCGCTGGCGACGCTTCCTCCGTTCTGAGCAACTCGCGGATGCCTCCTA
>JACZXR010000217.1 GCA_022571535.1 Deltaproteobacteria bacterium
ATACCGGGTGAGTTCCGTTCCCGATCCGATGCCAAAGCCTGCGGCGTCACCTCTTATTTTCAAAGACAGCTTCTTGGATAGATCCAATTTGAAACGTCCGCCCACTAGTAGATCAACCCAATCCCTGCTCTTTTTGAGATTCGGACCTATTGACAAGTCCAACTCGATTTTTGAATACGTGTAGCGGCCGCCGGTTAGAACTTCGAATGACAGTGCCGGCACTCTACTTTCCGATGAAAAACCTTGTTTGTCGCCCAGAGCTAGCTTGACGAGTCGCAAACCTGCTCCAAACTCTGCCATAACTCGTTCGAAATCGTATTCAAGAACCCCAAGGTCCTCGTCATATTTCGTATAGTTCGTTTCGAGGAACAACGCCAAATCACCTTTCCTTGCCTCAAAACGACCCTCAACTGCCCCAAATTCGCCGAGGTCCTCATCTACCGGCGCACTACGCCCGCGTAATTTGACATCACCGTCAGCATCAGTAATCCATCCATAGAGACTGACCTGAAATTCACTGGGACCAGCAAAGGAGGGCGGAAAGCGAAAAACTTTCTCCTCTGAACCTGACTGGGTTGCATTTTTATTTATTTTCCCGCCCTGACTATACGCCGGCGATAGGCAAATAAGCGTAAGCACCAGGACCGTGATAGATACCGTCATCATCCCTCGAATTGCGATGGATATGTTCTTCACAGCTTGTCCCCAATTGGAAGGTGCGCGGGTAAGCATCACCGTTTATCTTTTGACCGCTTTTGTATAATCCATACCACGGTCAGCGTCTCTGCGGTTTGTAGTCTTTAGTCCCCAGCCTCCTACCTCCAGACTTTGGTCTCAAGACTCCAGACTTCATACTATAGCCTACAGTCTTAGGTCTACGGACTCCAGTCTCCCTGAAACCAGTAATTATTTTTCCAAAGACTAGTAAATTTGCGAGTAGACGGAGTTAATCCTGATTGATAAAAGTCATGTCAATATTTTTCAGAAGGTGGACATTTTAGTCTGGCGATCTCGGAGGAGACCGGAAGGATGGTTCTGACCGCTTCGGGCGACGACGTGGGATTCGTCATATTCGGTGCATGCACACCGCTGAACGAAAAGGAAAGTGCCGCTGTAAATGCAACGGAGACGATTACCCCGCAGGAAGCAAAAGAGGTCGCCAAGGAGGCCTACGTCTATGGTTTCCCGCTGGTGATGGGCTACAAGACCATCTACAACTACGCAGTCGACAAGGAGAATCCCGAATACAAAAGCCCGTTCAACAAGCTCTCGTGCGTGGCACGCCTCTTCACGCCGGAGGACAAGGCGATCGTCACACCGAATGCCGATACGCCTTACTGCATGTTCTGGATGGATGTCCGGGCGGAGCCTATGGTGCTGACCGTCCCCGAGATGGAGCCCGAGCGGTTTTATCAATTCCAGCTCATAGACCTTTACACTCACAACTTCGCCTATGTGGGGACCCTCACAACCGGTAACGGGGCGGGCAAGTTTCTCATCGCGGGACCAGACTGGGACGGGGAGAAGCCGGAGGGCATCACCGATGTGATCCGGAGCGAAACGGGCTTCGTGTTCAACATCACTCGGACCCAGCTCTTCGGCCCCGACGATCTGCCGAAGGTCAAGGAGATTCAAGGTAGCTACGATCTGCAACCGCTCAGCGCATTTCTCGGCGAGGCAGCACCCGCCGCCGCACCGACTCCCGATTTTCCGGTGTGGGATGAAGGGTCCCAGTTCGATGAACGAATGTTCAGCTACCTCGACTTCATGCTGTCACTCCTTGAGAAGCCGCTTGAGGAGGAAAAACCACTTTGGGATCGCCTTGCCCGCCTCGGACTCGGGCCGGAGAACAGGTTCGACTTCGCTGCGCTCTCTCCTGAAATTCAGGAGGCGTTGAAGGCAGGCGCCAGGGAGGGGTTTGGCGAAATAGAGCAGATCATTAAGGAGACTGCAAACGATCCTTTGGGGAGCGCCAAGGTTTTCGGAACCCGCGAGTTTCTGCAAAAGAGCGCGAAGGACAACTACGGGCACGAGAATCACTATCTCATCCGCGCTGCCGCGGGTCACATCGGCCTCTACGGGAACTCTGCCGCCGAAGCGATTTACCCCACTTACATTTTGGACCCAGACGGGCAGCCGTACGACGCGTCGGCAAACCGATACACGATAAGCTTTGAAAAAGGGCAGCTCCCGCCGGTGAGGGCCTTCTGGTCACTGACCATGTATGACGGGAAGACCCAGTTGTTGATCGAGAATCCACTCGACCGATACCTGTTGAACTTGCCCATGATGGATCAGTTTAAGATGGAAGAAGATGGTTCGCTGGTTTTGCACATTGCGAAGGAATCGCCCGGCGGGGACTACGAACCGAACTGGCTGCCAGCGCCGGATGGACCGTTCTACTTGGTTCTCCGCCTTTACGGGCCGAAGCCGGAGGCGCTAGAAGGCAAATGGACACCACCCGTCTTGCGAAAGGCTAAATAGAACACTTCGTCCCGGTACTAGCCTGGCACATGACCACCACAGCAAAGAAAAGGAACAATACACATGAAGAATTCAACCAGTACCACGAACACCTTGGCCGCGTTTCTCGCCGTTTCCATTTCCATCCTTTCTCCATCCGTGGTTGCGGCTCAAGATGGCAAGCCGATCATCGTGAACGTGGATAACTTCGTGCGGGCCGAAACGGCTAAACAGTTCGATCGGGGCTTGAAGGCTGTCGGTGGTGTCAACAAGTGGTTGCACATCCGTCAGCCGACGCCGCTTGACAAGCAGAGCGTGATCCGCATGAACCGCGACACGCTCTACAGCTCAGTGCTCGTGGATATCAGCAAAGGTGCCACCTTCACCATGCCGGATTCCGGGAAACGTTACATGTCGGTGATGGTGGTCAACGAAGATCACTACCTGAACAAGGTCTTCCACAATGCCGGCACTTACAAGTTGACGATGGAAGAGTTTGACACGCCCTATGTGGCTCTGGCGGCGCGCACGCTCGTCAACGCGTCGGATCCTGCCGATATCAAGAAGGCAAATGCTTTACAAGACCGACTGAAGATTGAGACAGCCTCCGCCAAGCCATACACCCACCCGAAATACGACCAGGACAGCTACAAGGCGACCTATGAGGCGCTGCTCAAGTTGGGCCGGGGCTTGACAGATACGCATAGGACTTTCGGGAAGAAGGAGGAAGTAAGCGAGATTCGCCACCTGATTGCAACGGCATGGGGTTGGGGGGGCTTGCCGATTCACGAGGCCTATTACCTCAACGTGGTGCCCGACCTCCCGGTCGGTGCCTACAAGATCAAGGTGAAAGACGTGCCAGTCGATGCCTTCTGGTCGATCAGTGTCTACAACAAGGAAGGGTTCTTTCAGAAAAACAAATACAATGCCTACAGTGTGAATAACATCTCCGGCACACCGAACAAGGATGGTTCGTTCACGATCCACTTCGGTGGCAACCCCAAAGGCGTGAATTACCTGCCGATCATGGAGGGCTGGAACTATGTTGTGCGTCTGTATCAGCCCCGCAACGAGATAGTCAAAGGAACCTGGACATTTCCCGAGGTTAAGCCACTTATCGCCACTATCGCTGGTTCGACCTCGACAGCGACAGATGCCGACAGCGAAAGTCTGAAAGACGTCGCCTACGACGCCTTCATTTACGCCTATCCCATGATGGAACAGGTAAAAACTGCGAACGGAATGTTTAGCAGCTTAGGGTTGAAGCCGAACCAACCTGCCATGTACACCAAACTGCCCCGGGAAAACGTGGGCATGCCGATTGTCGCGCCTAACCTGACCTCGATGACCGGTGGGATATTCATTGATATTTCCCACGGCCCCGTGACCGTCGAGATTCCGGAAGTGAAGGATCGATACATCGTTTATCAGTGCATCGACGTTTTTACCCACAATTTCTACTACATGGGTACCCGTGCGAACAAGGGAGAAGGTGGCCGCTTTGTATTTCACAACAAATCTCAGCAGCCACCCGACTCCGGCGCGACAAAGGTCTTGATGGAAGGGGATCATGCCATAATCGTGATCCGCATCGACATCAAGGACGAATCCGAATACAAGCGCGTTCGTCAAATCCAGGATGCCATCAAGGTTGTTGATGCGCCAAAAGAATCTCGCAGCTATCCGGCCTACGACGAGAAAAAGGCGTTGTCGCCAGACTTTGTGGACTACCTCAACGACCTGTTAACGGAGGTACCGGAATCAGAAACCGCCCTGTTTAAACGCTTCGCAAGAATTGGGGTTAAGAGTGACGTTGAACTGACCGCAGACCAAAAGTCTCAGGTTCAAGAAGGGATTGATGCAGCCTTCGAAGCGATCAAGAAAGAAACGGGGAATATCCAGGTTGGCAATGGCTACTTCGGAGCCACCGAGGTATTTGGTACGCGCGAGTTCCTCAGCGGCAATTACCTGGGCAGGGCCGCGGGTGCGCACTTTGGTTTGTGGGGTAACTCTAAAGAAGAGGCGAATTACTTCATGACCAAGGTGGAAGGTGAAGGCGAAATCGTGTTTGCCAAAGATGAACTGCCTCCGCTGACCGACATAGGCTTTTGGTCCATCACCGCGCACGATGAGAACGTTCTCGTAAAGAAAAATGAGTACGACTCATACGTCATCACCATGGACAAAATGAAATTCGAAGAAGACGGTTCGTTAGTGGTGAAATTTTCGAGCAAACCGGAAGTGGGCAATTGGCTTTATACGCCAGGCGGCAAGATGGTGCTCCTGATCCGCGCCTACCAGGCCGATCCGGAGAAAATCGGTGACTACGTGCCACCTGCTTTCAAACCAAGAAAAAGCAGTATTTTCTGAACCCAGTAGAAGGAGTACATCGTGAAAAAAAACATCATTTATGTGATTTTGCTGGCAGTTTTTGGGGCGACTTCGTCGTCTCTTGCTCAAGCAACAAAGGATGCGCCGTCGT
>JACZXR010000218.1 GCA_022571535.1 Deltaproteobacteria bacterium
AGCAACCAGCTGGACACTATTCCATGCCAGAGAGCGGCAGAGAAAACCTTGGCTTCACATCGTGCTCTTTGGCATCACTCTAGTCACGACGACCATGGCGGGAGCACTGCAGAACGGGGTGAACCCCTTTTCTGACCCTTATCAAATCACTTCAGGCCTCCCCTTTGCGCTCACCCTAATGACCATTCTCCTCGTGCACGAGATGGGTCACTATCTCATGGCACGCCATCACGGGGTACAAGCGACCCTGCCGTTTTTCATCCCCGCCCCCTCTTTCATTGGAACCTTCGGTGCATTCATCAAATTGAAGTCTCCGCCCCTAGACCGCCGCTCCCTCTTTGACGTGGGGGCTGCCGGACCGCTGGCCGGACTGGTACTGGCCATACCTGCAGTCATCATCGGTCTTCATCTCTCTACCGTTTCCATCGACAACGGAATGGGAGGAGGCATTACCCTGGGGTCCTCCATTCTCCTGGAGTTCCTGAGCCGGCTTACACTCGGGCTTATGCCTGACGAAGCAAACATCATCATGCACCCCATCGGCTTTGCGGGCTGGATCGGCCTTTTTATAACCGCCCTGAACCTCATCCCGGTGGGTCAGCTTGATGGCGGACATGTGGCCTATGCCCTCTTTGGGCAAAGACACATTTGGATATCGCGCTTGAGTTTGGTGGCCATCCTCGCCTTAGGGCTTATTCGATATTGGGATGGCTGGTTGATTTGGAGTGTCCTTCTCCTCTTTATGGGTGTCCGACACCCCCCACCGCTGGACCCGCACACTCCCCTCGATCTTAAAAGGAAATTGGTGGGGTGGTTCGTCGTGGGGGTGTTTGTCCTCACATTCATTCCCGCTCCCTTCTCGATTCATCAATCCAAGCTCCCTCAAGAGCAGATTATGCCTAAACCGGCCAAATCTCCTCTAGAGACCCTCGAAGCGAGGGCGAGCCAAACAGAGCGGCCTACCTATTCTATTTTAGAGGATCAAGTTATATCGAACACGGGGTTTGAATCCCCGTGTTCGACCAAAGGGGAGAGCTTCCGCTTCTCCCCTTTGGAAACCCCATCGACTTTGTGCCCGCCTCAAGAGGCGGGGTTTACATTGAATAAATTGATATGAGCAATCGGCTTTCCTGGCACCAATACTTCATGACCATTACCAGGCAAGTGGCGGAGCGCTCCACCTGTAACCGAGCTAAGGTCGGGGCCGTGATTGTGCGGGATAGGAATATCCTGGCCACAGGATACAACGGCGCGCCTGCGGGAATGCCTCATTGCACAGAGCTAGGGTGTCTCATCTACGAATCCAAGACTCCTAACGGGGATGTCGAAGAGAACTGCTTTCGGACCATTCACGCAGAGATCAACGCGATCGGACAAGCGGCAAAGAACGGCTCCAGCATTAAAGAATCAGACATCTATGTCACCCACACCCCATGCATTCACTGCCTCAAGGTCCTCGTCAACACCGGTATTACACGGATCTACTATGAGACACCATACAAGCTTTATACGCTAGAAGAGATACTGCGAACTACCCTGGTTCACATGGAAAAGGTCGAGCCTCCACAAAAAACGATAAGGGGGTGAGGTTTTATCCTGACCCCCCCTCTCTCACCCCGAGCCTCAACCCTAGATCTTCCCCTGAAGGGCAAAGGCGATAATCAAGGCATAGATGGCAAGCGCCTCGATGAAGGCCAAGCCCAGAATCATTGGGAGCTGGATCTTGTCTGCAGCGTTGGGGTTACGACCAATGCTCTCCATCGCAGCAGCCGCCATTCTCCCCTGACCCAGGGCAGCTCCAAAGGCAGCAATAGCGATAGCCAACCCTGCGCCGAGGGCAATTGCCGCCTTCGCTGTCGAGTCAAGCTGACCTGCAGCTTCGGCCGCCATCACAGACCCCGAGAAAAAAGGCGTCAGGGCAGCTACGGCCAAAAGCAAAAGAATCTTCTTCATCCTTTTACCTCCTTTCTAGCAGAACGGCGAATTTCACCACATCCTCTATCATCCTCTTCGTCTGTGCCGCCCGCTTAATGCTCATGGCTGATCGCCATGGCTACGTAAATTACACTCAAAAGGGTAAAAACAAAGGCCTGAATCACAGAGACCAGGGCCCCCAGGATGTAAAACACCACCGGGATAATGACATAGGTCAACTCGGTAAAGATCTCCACCACCAAGTGATCCCCGAACATGTTGCCAAACAAACGCAGCCCGAGAGAAAGCGGCCTTACCATATGTGAGATGCTCTCAAGGGCAAAGAAAAAGAGAACCGAGACCACCAAAATCGGGGCAAATAAGAAGCTCATGATCTTCCGGCCCGTAGAAGGCAGGGAAGTCATCGGCCCGATGAACTGCCTGATATAACCAGATCCGTGTTCCCTGAAGCCGCAGAAGTTGTAAGCCACAAACGAGGTTAGGCCCAATCCCAAGGTCACATTAAAATTGTTGGTCGGAGGTGAAAAGCCTGGAACAAGACCCATAAGGTTCGCAGTCAGAATAAAAATAAAAAAACTGCCAAAGAGATGTACGAACTTACGGCCTCTCTTGCCCATGACACTGTCACTTAAATCCACCACAAACCCCACCAGAAGTTCCAACAGATTTCGTAAGCTCAAGCCCTCATCGGGGATCACCGGATCCTTTGCGCGCAAGAGGGACCGCCTCCCCAGATATCCAGCAGCTACAAGAAGCACCATGACCAGGAAAGCGGTAAA
This sequence comes from Deltaproteobacteria bacterium, assembly GCA_022571535.1. Lineage (GTDB taxonomy): Bacteria > Desulfobacterota > Binatia > UBA9968 > CAXXLF01 > JACZXR01. Next base: position 2,715 of record JACZXR010000218.1, read on the forward strand.
GGTATGCTGAGGAACCAGACTTAAAGGGTACGGCAACAAGGAGTGCCAGGTGAAGGGCTCTTCCATTTTACTCACATACCCCCTGGCAAGACTGGTAAGACCAGATCCCATGCAAAACAATAGCAGCAAGAAGGCACGAAATCCCCACAGCAAATGAGAGTGGGTCGAAATGAACCCGAAAGAAAAGAACCAACAACAGGCCCAAAAAAAAGATCAATTTTAAGGTTAGCAGGAAGACCCCAGTCCGAACTCTGCCTTTCCCCGCAAAAGGAGTTAGCACCCTGCGGATACCCTGACTCAACAGAAGAAAATTCAACCCCATAAACAATCCGCCAAGCAACAGACCCCCGGCTTCAAGGAGCCGCGCAGGCACCAAAAGGAGCAGCAAGGCAAGAATTAGGAGCCCGTGATATAATTCGATGCGAACTGTCGCCGGTCCCACAGATTCGTATTTCATAAACGATCACCAGAAAAGTGTTGCAACCACTTTACCAACCGAACAACTGCCCCCACAAAGGCCAGAACAACCAAAGTCGCCATGAACCAGGGAGATGTGTCGAAATAGAGATCGATCAGATAACCTAAAAACAGACCGCCGATAATCGTGCTGGGAAATTCCAAGCCAATGGCGGCATATTTAGCTAGATTGGCAAAGGGAGGAGGTTTCCCTTCGGACTTTCTCTCACCCGGATTCTTCCCTTGCCTCACTTCCAGACTTGTCTAGCATGGGGGACATTGGCGGGTCAACCTCTGCTCTCCTCCTTTGCCCAGTTCTCAAACGCCTCAAGGGTTTTCTTGAGGTCGCGGCGCTGATGGGCAAGTGAAACGAAGGCCGCTTCGAACGGGGATGGAGGTAAGTAAACCCCTCGGTCAAGCATCCCATGAAAAAACCGCGCGAAGCACTCGCGATCACAACACCTGGCCTCCTCGGCATTGCGGACCCCGTCAACGCCGAAAAAAACCGTGAACATGGATCCTACACGGTTCACCGTCGCACGGAAATGATGCTTGCTCAGGGTATCTTCCATACCGCACTGCAATTGAGACCCTTTTTCATCTAGCTCTAAATATGGTTCGCGACGAGAAAGAAGTTTTAATGCGGTTATCCCTGCTGCCACCGCCAGGGGATTCCCAGAGAGAGTCCCAGCTTGATAAACGGGTCCTTCGGGGGCGAGCAGATCCATGATGTCTTGGCGCCCCCCAAAGGCCCCCAGGGGGAGACCACCACCTAAAATCTTCCCCAGACATGTTAGATCCGGTGTAACCCCATACAATCCCTGAGCACCTTTTGCAGAGACACGAAACCCCGTTATCACCTCATCGAAGATCAAAACTGTTCCATGGTCTTTGGTTATCTCTCTAAGGGCATGAAGAAATTCCGGCGCAGGTGGGATGACACCCATATTACCACAGATAGGCTCTATGATGACGGCAGCAATGACATCGGTGTATTCACGAAAGACTGCCTCTAGATTATCGATGTCATTGAAAGAGGCCACAAGAGTCTCTTGGGTATAGGCGTTGGGAATTCCCGGGCTGTCGGGAAGGGAGAATGTTGCCATACCAGATCCCGATTGGACCAACATCGAGTCCACATGTCCGTGGTAGCAGCCGTCAAACTTCAGGACCTTATCACGTTTGGTATACGCACGCGAGAGGCGAATCGCGCTCATAGTTGCCTCAGTGCCCGAACTGACCAAGCGCAATTTATCTATAGAGGGAACCATTGTGTGGACCATCTCGGCCAACTCCGCTTCACCTTCAGTCGGCGCTCCGAACGTCGTTCCCTTCTCCAGTGCCTTCTTGATCGCCTTCGCAATTTCGCTGTTTGCATGGCCAAAGATGAGTGGTCCCCACGATCCAACATAATCCAGATATTTTTTTCCGTCCACATCAAAAAGGTAGGCTGCATGCCCTCGTTTGATGAACCGCGGGGACTTCCCTACGGCACTCCAGGACCGTACCGGACTGTTCACGCCACCAGGGATTCTTTTGCGCGAACGTGCCATGAGATTCTCTGACTTGCTTCTAGCCATTTGTGAAGAGTTTCGTAACATTCGATACAATCGATGTCAACGGTACAAAAATCTCGTGAAAAAATTTTTATAGTATTTTTTTCTTGCAATAAATATTGAAAAAGTCTATGAAATGTTCTTCTTAAACGTTCTTCCAGAGAGATAACCAAGTCTGAGTTTCTTTTGTGCAAATGTGAGCAACCCAAAAATGC
>JACZXR010000219.1 GCA_022571535.1 Deltaproteobacteria bacterium
GCCAATCCCATTTATGACGCCCGGGCGTTTTTATTCGGGGGAGGAGAAATCGGGCCACACACCTTGCTCCGATTTTATATCCTACACTGCATCTTTTTCCCTCTGGTTGCCACTCTACTCATGTCGGTTCATTTTTGGCGTATTCGAAGGGATGGTTTTTCTGGGCCGCCGCTATAACTTGCTGCCAAGGTGAAGGGTCATGGCCGAAGAAACTCAAACTCAGAGACGGGCCCCTATTGTCGACGATAAAATCCATACCTGGCCCCATCTGGTCCGGGCGGAATTTCTCGTCGCACTCATTGTTACGGTAATAATGATCATTTGGTCCGTGGGGATCGATGCCCCTCTGGAGGAGGCGGCGAATCCCACCCGCACCCCAAACCCCTCGAAGGCCCCTTGGTATTTCCTGGGGCTTCAGGAAATGTTGGTTTATTTCGATCCCTGGCATGCGGGGGTGGTCCTGCCCACTCTCATTATCGTGGGCCTCATGATGATCCCATTCATTGATATCAATCCTAACGGAAACGGTTATTACACCTTCAAAGAGAGAAAATACGAAATCTTGACCTTCATATTAGGCTTTCACATCCTTTGGGTCAGCATGATCATCATTGGGACGTTCTTTCGCGGCCCGGGCTGGAACCTCTTCTGGCCTTGGGACGTATGGGATCCGCACAAGGTGGTGGCATTGACCAACGTAGATCTCCCCTACCTCCTTGGTTTCAGGGACTACTGGGTGCAGGCCGCTGTAGGCGCAATGTTCATAGTGGGATATTTCATTCTGGGAACATTAGGCTTCTACCTCTGGGTGCTTGCGGTTAAAGGAAAAGATTTTATGCGAAGATGGGGTCCCGTGCGCTTTACCATTACCGTGGCTTTGGTCATCATCATGTTGGGCCTTCCCGTTAAAATGTTTCTCCGGCTTGCCTTCAACGTGAAGTACATATGGGTCACTCCGTGGTTTAACGTCTGATGTTTTACGTGGCAAAAGTTCTCCAGGCACTTGGAATGGCCGATGTAGGCTATGCCCTCTACGTGGGTATGGTTCAGGGTGCGCCCATGGCTGAGGAGATCGTGCTGACATTGATCGGTGTCGGGCTCTTCACCATGGGTCGGGCCCTAGAACGTAAAACTGCTTAGCCGGAGGCTAAGATGGCTGTTCGCGGTGTTGATGTAGAAGAGGAAAAGAAGTCTTATGCAAGCGTCTTTGTTTTGGGCGCGATCCTGTTGGTCTTTGTGGGCGTGTGGGCCGTCTATGACGACAATTTTACGAGGCGCCCATGGAAAAAGTATCAGGCGGAGTTCTACCAGCTGGATTATCTGAAGGCCAGTGCAGCCTATGAAGAAGAGGACAGGAAGCTTGAAGCTGATCCCTCATACCGAGAGCTGGGGAATAGGCTGGAAGCGGAAAAGATCAGCCTGAGCCGCGGAGAGTTGGCCAAAAGGCTCAGCGAATATCGCAGTAGTAAAATAGAGGCTGATGTCCGCTTCACTGAACTGGACCAAGAGGTTAAATTTATTAAAAGCCAGTTAGAAGAAGCCTCCTTCGAGTACGATCATGCTATCCAGACAGATATAGGGATCAGGCCATATGAGAAGAGGATCGAGGAGCTAAACCAGAAAAAGGCAAAGATCGATCCGTTGCTGGAAGAGGCACGGCAGAAGCGGGAACAGATTAAAATGGAGATGAAAGAGATTGAGTCCCGTACGAGAGAGCTCGAGGCGAAGCTCTCCAAGCTGGCCGCCAAACGGGATAGATGGATCAAGATTTTAGACAATGCCACCCTCTTCAGGTTGGGATCCGTATCTGTTTTTAACTTTACGTTTCCCGAGGTTTCCCTCTTCAAGATCCCCAACATCAAGCAGGTGGTCCTCAGGGAATTTGACCGTAACAACTTCGGCGAGCCGGTGGCCCGAGTGGATCGGTGTCAGACGTGCCACATGGCCATCAATCGCGCTGGCTTCGAAAAGGAAGCCAATCCCTTCCGCACCCATCCCAGACGGGAAGTCCTTCTGGCGGAAAATGCCCATCCCCCGGACAAGTTCGGTTGCACGGCGTGTCATCAGGGAGAAGGCGCAGCGGTCAACAGCATGGAGCGGGCGCACGGAGGGGATAAGTATTGGCCGCATCCGCTGCTTCGTGGAGCGAAAGTGCAATCCAGCTGTCTCTCCTGTCACCTGGATGTCCAGCGCCTTAAGGACGCTCCGCTTATGGCCAAAGGACAGAGACTCTTTGAGCAGGTAGGGTGCACGGGCTGTCATCTCGCCGAGGGATACGAGGATATCCCCAAGATTGGCCCGAGCCTCAGACGTGTGAGGGCGAAGGTGGACCCGACTTGGATGGTACAGTGGATCCAGAACCCTCATAAATTTCGGCCGCGCACCCGGATGCCGAACTTCTCCCTCAAGGAGGATCAGGCGGTGTCCGTCGCTGCCTATCTCTGGTCTGCGTCCAAAGAAGAGGGAGATCAGTGGCTCGGAAGGCATCCAGCCCCCGAGGGATACAGGGACAGAGATCAGGAGCTTGTCGGCAGAGGGAAGGAGCTGGTGGTGTCTGTTGGCTGCAAGGGCTGCCACGGCTTTGCCGAGGGGGAGTTCTCTACGGTGTTGGGCTCAGGTAAGGACATTGTCCCCAATCTCCGAATGATCGCTGCCAAGGTGGGTCCCCTATGGACCTATCACTGGCTTAAGAACCCGCGCGGTTATTCTCCTGGCACCCGTATGCCTAGTCTGCGTCTATCAGACGAGGAGGCCCTGGCCATCACCGCTTATCTGATGACCCTGGGCAAGAAAGCGCGGCGCATTGCTGGATTAGAGGAACGCCTCCATGATCCCAGGAACATCAAGCGCGGTGAGTCCCTGATCCGGAAGTACGGTTGCTCTGGCTGCCACGATATCCCAGGGATGGAAAAAGAGTCTCGAATCGGTGTGGAGCTCACGACCTTTGGTTCGAAGCCCCTTGAAGAGCTCTTCTTTGGAAATCGGACAGATGTCCCCAATACCTGGGAGGATTGGACCTTTAACAAGCTCAAAACCCCTCGGGGCTATGCCACTCCCCGAGTGGAGCAGGTAATGCCCCAGTTCAACCTCGCCGAGGACGATATTAAGGCCTTGCGGCTTCTTTTGGCATCATTCCGTGAGTCAAAGGTTCCTGAACGCTATAGGGCTGATAGGAGCGAAATGGTCGTCCAAGTCGTTGAAGGCCGCAGGCTGATGCATCAATACAACTGTATTGGCTGTCATATCCTCGAGAACAGGGGAGGGTTTATCCGAAAATATTATCAGAACCCGGCCCTTGCACCACCTTCGCTCAACGGGGAGGGGGAGAAGGTTCAGGCCAACTGGCTTTTTGGATTTCTGAAGAGTCCTATCCCCTTGCGTCCATGGCTTCGGGTGCGCATGCCTACCTTTGGCCTTTCGGACGAAGAGGCCAATCTGCTGGTATCTTATTTTAACGGCCTCTCCAAGGTTAAGATTCCGTATGTCTATTTTGATGAGAGGAAAATTCCCAAGGGACATCTTGAGGCGGCCCGCATCATGTTTTCCAAGGACTACTTCGACTGCCTGAGCTGTCACCAGCAGGGGGACAGGAAGCCTGAGGGCCCGCCGGAGGGGTGGGCCCCTGATCTGACGATGGCAAAGAGACGCTTGAACCCTCACTGGGTTCTCAAGTGGTTGCGGGATCCGCAGAAGGTCCAGCCCGGGACCAAGATGCCCTCCTTCTACCCTGAAGGACCGGAAGATATCCTCGGGGGAAAGGATGACAAACAAATCGAGGCCCTAAGAGACTATATCATGGTGTTGGGTCAGGCCGGTTCTGCGGGTGATGGAGGCAGCGTCGAAATTCGTTAATTTAGGTTATATAATAGTTAAGTGCTATCCATGGATGATAAGGAGGCTGTTATGAAGAAGAGTGTTGGGATTGCGTTTCTGTTTGCCGCCTGGCTAGTTTTGCCCCTGACGGCTCCGTTGGCCTACGAGGGAGGGACTGTGAGCAACGGAGGGACCATTGCGGGGGTAGTCAAGTTTAAAGGAGATGCCCCAACGCCTAAGAAGCTGAAAATTACCAAGGACAAGAAAGTCTGTGCTAAGAGTCCCAAGACCGAGCCTTCGCTGATCGTCTCGGGCGGCAAGGTGGTCAACGCCGTCGTCTTCATCACGGATATCAAGAAGGGTAAAAAGATGAAGCCCTTAAAGGTGACTCTAGACCAGAATGGCTGCGAGTACGCACCTCACGTCCTCGCCTTCCCGGCTGGATCCACCGTTAATATTTTGAATCCCGACCGGATCCTTCACAATATCCACACCTACAGTAAGAAAAATAAGCCCTTCAACAGGGCCCAGCCCAAGTTCAAAAAAAGCCTCAAAGTAAAGTTCAGTAAGCCCGAGATCATTTCGGTCAAGTGTGACGTCCATAGTTGGATGGGCGGCTGGTTCTTTGTCGCTGGCAATCCCTATTACAGTGTGACCGACGGCAAGGGGAGCTTTAAGTTGACGGACGTCCCTTCGGGAACCTACATGGTTGAGGTCTGGCACGAAACCCTCGGTAAGATGAGCCAGAAGGTGACTGTGAAGCCCAAGGAGGAGGTCGAGATCACCTTCGAGCTGGCCAAAAAGTAAACCGGGGCGAATCCCCCGAACTTTTCTTTTTTCCCGGGCGCTATTTGGCCGCCGCAAACAGTCTTAGGCCTGATTGATGCTCGAACATCTGGGGTCTATTCTGCCCGTCCTTGTGCAATATTGGCAGCTGAGTTTGTTAACGGGTGGACTGACGCGCCAATTGCGATCGCCACCGTCCCCGATTCACCATCAAAAAAAGATAGAATATGTAAAAACCTCGTTGGCATGCACCCTAAGGTGCATTAGAATGTTTTTGAGAAAATAAAACACTCACCAACGAGGTGATACAAAGATGGCACAAGG
>JACZXR010000220.1:0-3157 GCA_022571535.1 Deltaproteobacteria bacterium
CAGGACCTCCGCCAGGGTCTCCTGTGCCTCGTATTGTGTCTCGACAGACCGACCGTTAAGGTTAAAATGGAGAATGAGGTATTCTCGAGCTTCACTCATAGTGAGGGATGATCTCTCTGGACCAGAGCGCCATCTGATCCAGAAGGCTTTCCATGTTGGGATAGATGATCTTGAGCTCGAAGTGCTGGACCCCAGCCTCTATGAACTCATCGATCCTGCGCCGCACTTCATCGACAGACCCGATGATGTGGCGGTCCAGGGCGAACTGGACATCGTCCACGTCCCGCTCATAGCTCTTGCTACTGGTGCGAATGGTGGGTAGAGCGAGACGGAGTGCCTCATCATGCGTGCGCCCGATGGCGGCCAATTTCTCCACGGCGATGGTAATCTTGCTCGGATCTCTGTCGTGCTCTTTCGCCGTCTTGGACAGAATGTCACAGCCGCGCTTCATCTCTTTGGGTGAAAGCCAACCGGGAATCCATCCCTCGCCGTATTTCGCGGCGCGCATTGCCGCCTGATCCATCCATCCACCAACCCAGACGGGTGGGTGTGGCTTCTGCAGGGGCTTAGGGTAAACCTCCGCGTCCTTGAAGCTGATGTATTTCCCTTCATAGGAGGCAAGCGGTTGAATCCACACGGCCTTCATGGCCTCGATATACTCGTCGGTCCGCGCCCCGCGCATTTTCATAGGAACGCCAAAAACTTCAAACTCACTGGACTCACGGGTTGCCTTGGAACCCAGACCGACGCCCACAACCAGCCTCCCGCAGCACAGTACATCGAGCGTGGCCGTCTGCTTGGCTGCATAAATCGGATTCCGACAAGGCATGACCAGACAGGCGACACCCAGCGTAATCGACTTTGTCTTGGCAGCCAGATAGCCAAGCGTTGTCAGGGCTTCGTAGAAGTTGGCCTCCTGGCCCTCACGAATCGCCTCGGCAGCCCCGGAGGAGATGTGGTGCTGGTGCATCTCCGAGCTCCAGACCACGTGGTCGTGAACCCAGACCGAATCGAATCCCATCTCCTCGGCCGCCAGCGCAGCCTTGACGATGTTCTCCACTCCTGAAAGGGGACCGGAGTTGGGCACCCGTATGCCGAATTGAATTTTTTTCACGAGAGACTCCTAGCCCTTCTCAGTAATGCCGATCTTGTCATACTTCAGATAACGGTCATACCAACTGATCACTGCCTGTGCGACGTCATCGAAGTAATCTTTATAAACACCGTAGTGGGTGGTTTGCTTCAATATGATGAGTTTCTTTGGCTCTCCGGCCCTCTCGTATAACCGCACGGTCTGCTCTTCGGGCGTGACCGCGTCGTTCTCCACTGCTATGAAGAGCGCGGCCCGAGGAGAAATCCGGTGGACCACATCCTCGGGACTGTACTCCATCATCTCATCCGCGCACTGGAGTGGCATCTGCTCGGGGATTTTCTGCTCGACCTCTTTCTTGATCGTCGTGGTTTTACGCTCGGGTGTCTGGACCATGATCTCCTCACGGGCGCTCACCATCTCACCGGAGCCGGTCAGCACCCTCTTCTTTCGGTCCTCTTCAATCCGCTTGAGATAGTCCAGCCACTCGTACTCCCGCCTCATGCAGTGAAGCCAGTCCCGACCGTTGCTGACGCCGAGGTAGCACACAACGCATTTAACCCGAGGGTCGAGGGCCCCCACCAAAACGGCATTACCGCCGCCTGTCCCTCCCGAGCCAAATGTAGCGATACGGTTGGGATCCACATCGGCCCGTGTCTGTAGGTAGGTAATCGAGTTGCGGATATCCTCCGCTTGCCACTTCGGCATGACCCAACCCCTGTTCTTCCCCTCGCTATCTCCCCAGCCGCGGTAATCAAAGGCCAGACAAACGTAACCCGCTCCACAGAGCCTCTCGTACATCATGATGTAGTGTTTGGCGTCTTTTAGCCCGAGAAAACCCGGTCCTTGAACAATCGCGGGCCACGGTTTGCCCTTTTCTCCATCAGGAAGATAGACAACGCCGCCTATCTTATCCCCCTCGCTATAGTACGTTACCTTTTCACTTCGCATCTCATACTCCTAGGCCCGCAAGGCGGGTATCACTTCTTTACCCAACAAGTCTATCTGCTCATACCAATCCGAATACCGAAACCTGAGATCAAAGACGATGTGATCTAATCCCGCCTCCTCATACTTACGCGTGTCGCGCACGATATCTTCGGGAGTTCCAGCCATAAGGAGCCCTTCAATATCTTCCAACTTTGAAAAGGTCCCGGAGGCCGGCTTGACCCAGGTCGGCTTCTTGTTCCCCTCGTTGATCAACCCCTTTGCGTTCACCTTACTCACCGCCGTGTCCTTGTCTCTCGCCAGGCTGGTGATCGGAATTGCGCTGGTGGTGAGCATCTTTTTTCCGACCTTTTTGCACTGCTCGTTGAGGTACTGAACCATCTTTTTGAATGTGGCCATAGGGATCCGACCCGGCATCCAGCCATCGCAATAATCTGCCGCGCGCCGGCATGAAGCAGGGGTACCGCCGCCGTACCAGATTGGAATTGGCTTAACGGGAGTAGGCTTGAGCTCTACATCCTTAAAAGAGAAGTACTGGTCCTCGTAGTCAACTTTCTCTCCGGTCCAGAGCCTGCGAAGAATTCCTGCGTTTACCTTTGCCAGATTGAAACGGTCCTCTTTGGTATGGGCAAGACCTGCAGCTTCAAATTCATGCGGGAACGTGCCCGCACCGATTCCCATAATGACACGGCCATTGGAAATCGCGCTGAGACCTGCCATGCACTGAGCGAGATGGATGGGATGCCTGTGAGAAATGACTGTCCCGGTGCCAAGAATCAGCTTCTTTGTAATCGAGGCAATCGCGCCCAGCAACAGAAGACCCTCGATGTGTGTATTGTCTGTGCCCTCCATCCCGTGAGGCTCAAAGACCAGATGATCTCTGATCCACACGGAGTCGAACCCGTAGCCCTCGGCCTTTTTCGATCCTTCGAGACACTTTTCAACCGAGCCCTGATCGCCGAAATGCGGCAACAGCAATCCAAACTTTAACTTTGTAGCCATGAAACCTCTCCTTTTCTATTTCCCAAGAAGGGATAAATATTAAATTCTTACCGATAAAATGTTCAACAGAACGACTTCAAGAAAGTTTTTCGCGCCAAGCCGCCAAGACCGCAAAGA
>JACZXR010000220.1:3167-4890 GCA_022571535.1 Deltaproteobacteria bacterium
TTCTCCGAACTTGGCGTCCTTTGCGCCTTTGCGAGAATCATCGTTTATCCGATTCCATAAACCCAAATTCAATAGAAAATTTCAAATATGTTTGGGTAGATATTAGTTCTATAGAAATATCTATTTTAGACCGGTGGGATAAACTGCCCATCGCCTGGTTTTCCTACCACATTTCCATTCTCCATCACAACCTTTCCCCGGACTAAAGTAGTCACGGGGGCCCCTTTCACTTTCCGACCATGATAGGGGGTCCAGCCCACCTTGGTTAAAGTGGTTTCATTCTGTATGGTCTCTTCCTTTCTCATATCTACGATCACCAGATCGGCATCTGAGCCGATCTGAATGACCCCTTTCCTAGGGTAAAGACCGAAAACGTGAGCAGGACGGTAAGAAGTGAGCCACACCAATCGATCCAGCGTCAGCCTCCCCTGGTTGACCTCGGTCAGAAAAAGTCTCAGATAATCTTGAATCTGCGGCTCTCCGCCGGGCGACTTCCACATATCCTTCCAGCCGATCTCTTTTTCCTCTTTCGTGTGCGGGGCATGGTCACTACCGACCACATCAATGGTCCCATCCCGTATCCCCTCCCAAAGGGCCTCGGCATGCCCCTCCGGCACCCAGAATCCCAGACAGTAGGGCCCGAGCTTCTCGATATTCTCCCAGGAGTTGCCCAGAAAGAGTGCCCATGGATTGACCTCGCAGGTCACGGGTCGCCCTTCCCCTTTAGCCCGCCGCACCATCTCCAATGCACCCGGGGTGCTCATGTGCAGGATGTGGAGTTTTACCCCGGTGGCCTTCTGAAAGCGCAAGATCGTCGCAATAGCGGTGTCCCAGATAATCCCGTCAAACTCACGATAGGCCTTGGCATAGGCCTGTGGGCTCCGGTCTCCCCTTTGCCAATACCGCTGCTCGATCATTTCCATCAGGTCCTGGTCATGGGGATGAACCATGAGAGGCAACCCGGTTTTGGCGACAGCCTCAAAAGAACGAAACAGATCTCCGTGGTGGTGGAGCCCGATACCGGGCATGTGGGGATAATCCCTGCCCGTGTCCTTCACCATAAAGATCTTAAAGGCAAGACAGCCCGCCTCGGCAAGTCCAGGGATCTCCTCAGGAACGGTACCTGAAGGGTTGTGGTTAAAATCCACAAGGGCCTTTTTCTTGCTGATTTCGATAACGTTTTTGAAGCGGTCCACGCTCGTGGTCGGTGGGTTGACATTCGGCATTCCTATCGAGAGCGTTACTCCCCCGGCAGCCGCAGCTTGAGTTGCAGTGGTGAGGTCTTCCTTATGAGTAAAGCCGGGGTCTCTGTGATGGGTATGGGTATCAATCAAACCCGGGATCACAACTTTTCCCTTGGCGTCAACGACCTTAGAAGACTTGGGCGCGGTCGCGCTGCTACCCAAAAAAGCGATCTTGCCCTTCTCGATGCCAATATCGGCCTCCACCTCTCCTCCTGGCGTCCAAACCCGACCTCCTTTAATGACGAGCTCCAATCTGCTACCCTCCTCTCTTTTGGCATGTAAACCCCGTACCAAGGACTTATGTCCGTGGCTTTAGGACTTGCCCTTCGGGAACTTCAGAACATTCATCCCTGCACTTACGTACAGGGCATTCCGTGGTACGGGGTAAAAACTTGCTGCGAGGTATATAGACTTCACAGGTGTCAGTGTCAATACGATGAGGGCCCTCGGTCAAAAAGTGTAGTGAAAAGTTCTTCGCA